>JAHDSP010000345.1 GCA_018432645.1 Bacteroidales bacterium
AGATGAATTGCTTATGCAATATTCAGAAAAAGGGAGAAAATATAAAGACAGAGAAGAATATGAAAAAGCAAAAAAGAAGCGACATCCCAAAGTAGCAGTACTGGTGGTAACAGATAGAGAAGGTAATTTACTTTTCAAACAAGTTGGAGAGAAAAAAGTTAAGAATGAGCAATTGAAAGAAGAGCTGAAGAATAGGATATCAGAGAGTAATTTATTATGTGTAAAGCCTAAAAAGGAATTCAGGAAAGCGGTAAAAGACGTTATGAGTAAAAAGGTAATAGTAAACAAAAAGGAAATAAAACGAGGTCTATACAGTGTAGAAATAGTAGAGGGCAAAATAGACAATTTTAAAAAATGGATGAGTAGATTCCACGGAGTGGCTACTAAGTACTTACAGAGCTACTTGATGTGGTTCGTAGTGATGAATAAGTATTTAAAAGATAAGATAGATCCTGACATTGGCAGACTATTAAATCTGTCATCGCACGACAGATGGGCGTGGGACAAGTATTGGAAATTAATGAAACAGAGATATAAATAACAATAATTAAGTATAACAATATATTAGTTTCACGTACCCCTTTTTCTTACCCAAACATCTATTTATAATAGTAATTAAGAAGAAATATATTTGCTACAACGGATTATTTGCTCAATTTTAGTTATAACCTATCCACTTTGTATTTTCTTTATCCAAATTTTATTACTCACTCAAAACATTATATAACCAAAAATTAGATTAATATTTATAAATGATTAATGGTAAATTTAAATTTTTCATTCTCATATAATTTTTTAATTGTATTTTTGCAAACTAATTATTGAAAATTGGAAATATATGAGCTTTAAAATTGTAGTGTTAGCTAAGCAAGTGCCAGACACTGCTAATGTAACTCAAGATGCCATGAAAGAGGATGGTACTGTAAATAGAGCTGCATTGCCAGTTATATTTAATCCAGAAGATTTACATGCCCTAGAGATGGCTCTTAGAGTAAAAGATAAAATTAAAGATAGTGAGGTTATCCTTTTAACTATGGGTCCAGTGCGTGCCAATGAAATTATTAGAGAAGCTCTGTTTCGTGGAGCAGATAAAGGATATCTATTGACAGATAGACGCTTCGCTGGTAGTGATACTTTAGCTACTAGTTATGCACTCTCTATGGCTATCAAAAAATTATGGCCTGTAAATTTAATTTTCACTGGCAGACAAGCTATCGATGGCGATACAGCACAGGTAGGACCTCAAACGGCTGAAAAACTTGGAATACCTCAAATTACTTATGCAGAGCAATTAATTGATGTTGATACTTCTAGTATTACTATTAAAAGAAGACTAGATAGAGGTATAGAAATTATTAAATCTACACTCCCTTGTTTGATCACTGTCAATCATAGCTCGCCTAGATGTAGATTTAGGAATGCTAAGTTGGTGATGAAATACAAAAAAGCCACTTCCATGTCTGAGCTTCAAGAACGTAATGAAGATTATTACGATCTCTTCGAATCTAAACCTTATTTAAAAATAGATGAATGGGGCGTAGAAGATATCAATGCTGATATTAAATGGTTAGGTCTGAGTGGCTCTCCTACTAAGGTGAAAAAAATTGAAAATGTTGTCTTCAAAGCTAAAGAAAATCTAGTACTAGCAGACAATGATAATGACATAGATAAACTAATGAAAAACCTCATTAATAGTCATATTATTGGATAACCTTTTTTTAAAAAACTTTGAATTATGAATAGTATTTTTGTTTATTGTGAATTAACGGAAGAAAAAAATATAGCTGATGTCAGTTTAGAATTATGTTCTAAAGGTAGAAAATTAGCTAATCAATTAAATGTACCATTAGAAGCTATAGTAATAGGTGACATAGATGAAAATATTGCTAGACAAGTGTCTCCATATGGAGTTGATGTGATTCATTTTGCTAAAGATAATAGATTATTTCCTTATCAAACTTTACCACATGCTGCTATAGTTATAGAACTTATAAAAAATGAACAACCTCAAATAGTTATTTATGGTGCTACACCTATTGGTAGAGATTTAGCTCCTAGAGTTGCTTCTGCTTTACGTTGTGGATTAACTGCTGATTGTACTGAGCTAGCTATTGGTTCGCATATAGAACCGAAATCTAAAAAAGAATATAAAAATTTACTTCTTCAAATAAGACCAGCATTTGGTGGTAATATCATTGCTACTATTATTAATCCTGAAACCCGCCCTCAAATGGCTACTGTTAGAGAAGGTGTGATGAAAAAAGAAATTATTTCAAATAGCTATAATAGTAAAATTTCTAAAATAGATACTGAAAAAATTCTAAAACCAGAGCATTTCATCTTAGAAATTATAGAACGACACGTAGAATCACAAAAGATTAATATTAAAAATGCTAATATTATTGTATCTGGTGGTTATGGCATGGGAAATAAAGAAAATTTTCAATTATTGTATGAATTAGCTAATATCTTAGGAGCTGAAGTTGGTGCTTCGAGAGCTGCTGTAGATGCTGGCTTTGCTGAACCAGAACGCCAAATTGGACAAACTGGTGTAACTGTTAGACCTAAATTATATATAGCTTGTGGTATTTCTGGTGCTGTACAACACAGAGCTGGTATGGCAGAGAGCTCTACTATTATCTCTATTAATACTGATCCAAAGGCTCCTATTAATGAAATTGCTGACTATGTTATCATAGGAGATGTAAATTCTGTGATACCTAAAATGATTAAATTTTATAAACAAAACGTAAAATAATTGTGTTATGGAAAATTTCTTTTCAGATAATAAATCACTTAAATTTCACCTAAATCATCCTCTAATGGAGAAAATCGTTCGTATAAAAGAAAATGATTTCTCCGAAAAAGATCTATACGATTATGCTCCACAAGATGTAGAGGATGCTATAGATAATTATGAAAAAATTTTAGAAATTATTGGAGAAATAGCTGGTGAAGTGATAGCTCCTAATGCAGAAATTGTAGATGCTGAAGGGGCACAACTTATTAATAATGAAGTCCATTATCATCCTGCTACCCAAGAAAATTACAATGCACTTGTGGAAGCAAATGTCATGGGAATGACTTTACCTAGAAAATATCAAGGGCTAAATTTCCCCATTCTTCCATTTGTCATGAGTAATGAAATCATTGCTAGAGCAGATGCTAGTTTTTCTAATATTTGGGGCTTACAAGATTGTGCTGAAACAATTAATGAATTTGCTAGTCAAGAGATAAAAGATAAATTTTTACCTTTATTTTCTCAGGGAAAAACAGGTGCTATGGCTCTCACAGAACCAGATGCTGGCAGCGATTTGCAAGCTGTACAATTAAAAGCCACTTATGATGAGAATACAGATAAATGGTATCTAAATGGTGTGAAACGCTTCATCACTAATGGTGATGCAGACATTTCGTTAGTTTTAGCTAGATCCGAAGAAGGGACTACTGATGGTCGTGGACTATCACTTTTCTTGTATGATCGCAGAGATAGAGCGGTTAAAGTGAGACGTATAGAAAATAAAATGGGAATTCATGGTAGTCCTACTTGTGAATTAGTTTTCAAAAATGCCCCTGCTTTACTCGTTGGACAAAGAAAACTTGGACTCATTAAATATGTTATGTCTCTAATGAACGCTGCTAGATTAGGTGTAGCTGCACAATCTGTCGGTATTGCTGAAGCAGCTTATCGCGAAGGTTATAAATATGCCCAGGAACGCTACCAATTTGGGAAACCTATCATTCAATTCCCTCCAGTTTATGAAATGCTCAATACTATGAAAGCTAAACTGGATGGCGCTCGTACCCTTATGTATGAAACTGCTAGATTCGTTGATATTTATAAAGGATTAAATTATCTTTCTGAGAAAAGGCCTCTTTCTCAAAATGAAAAAGATGAATTAAAAAAATATCAAAAATTAGCTGAATATTATACTCCACTTACTAAATTATTTTCTAGCGAATTTGCTAATCAAATTACTTATGATTCATTGCAAATCCACGGTGGATCCGGTTATATGAAAGATTATCCTATTGAGAGATTATATAGAGATGCTAGAATTACTAATATCTATGAAGGTACTTCGCAATTGCAAGTAGTAGCAGCTATCAGAGGTGTTACTAATAATACTTTTAGAGAAAAAGTAGATGAATACGCCTCTCTAATTACTCATCCAGAACTTCAAGATTTAAAATCTATTCTCATCAAAATGACTTCTCAATATGATTATGTATTTACTAAAATTAAAGATACTGCTAATCAAGAAACCTTAGATTTTCATGCTCGTAGATTAGTAGAAATGATTGGGAATATTATCATTAGTTATTTATTATTATATGATGCTCAGAGGAATATCGAATTTTTGAACTCTGCACAAACCTATATTAAATATTCAAATGCTCAAAATACTCTACATGCTGGCCTTATAACATCTTTAGAAGAAGATGATGTATGCTCTTGCAAAAATATTTTTGATTTAGATTAAAATTTTGCATTCTATATCGTTTCGACTGGGTAAAGATTAGTTTTTTCAATAATTAGCTTATAAAAACTTTAATCTATCACTTATCACTTTTCTCCTTTTCTCCTCTTCACCCAGTCTCCCAGTCTCCTCGTCTCCCATTATCCCACAAATCTAACAAATACTAGTTCAGGTATTTTAAGCGATGATTAAATAATAGTTTTATATTAAAAAAAACGATATACCTCATTTCTCCAGCTAAGACTTTTCTTTGTTTCCTTCTTTGGTAAAGAAAGAATTTATAAGAAAATTTTAATTAGTTTTTATAAATTTGCAAAAAATTATTATGATGAATTTCACTTGGGATATACCTACAAGATTGCATTTCGGCAAAGATTGTGTGCAAAAACTGGGTAGTACAATTAATGATTATGTAAGTAATGTATTAATAGTTACGGGAGCAAACTCATCTAAACAGAATGGCAGTTTAGATGATGTTATTAATCAACTAAAATTATCAAATATTAAATTTCATATTTTAGATAAAGTAAAATCAAATCCACGTGTAGAAGAGGTGAGAGAAGGTATCACCATTGCCAAAAAAGAAAATGTTGACGCAATTATAGCTATCGGTGGAGGTAGTGCTATAGATAGTGCCAAAGCTATTGCTGTAGGTTATTATTACGATGGGGATGTTTGGGATTTTTATGAATATATTGTGAAACCTACCAAAGCTTTGCCAATAGTAGCAATAAATACTTTAGCAGCTACTGGTAGCGAAATGAATGGTACCTCAGTCTTACAAAATCAAGAAAAAGAAGTAAAAACAGCTATCGGCTCGGTATTACTTTTTCCTAAAGATACATTCTGTGATCCTACTTACACCATCTCGGTACCTTTAAACTATACTATTTACGGAATGGCAGACATCATAGCACATCTATGGGAAGCATTTTTCGGTATGGGTGATGCAACTTTGTCAGATAGATTCGGAAAAGCAATATTTGATGAAATAATGGAATATGGACCTTTACTTTTAGATGATTTAACTAATTATGAATATAGAGAAAAAATAATGTATGCTTCTACCTGTGCACTAAATGGATTAACTATAATGGGCAAAAAAACTGGAGATTGGGGTGTACATAATATTGGTCATCATCTTTCTTTACTTTATGATATACCTCACGGTGCGTCATTATCTGTTGTATATCCTGCATGGCTTAATTGGCTAAAAAACAAAAGTGCTTATGGCATTACAAATTTTGGATTGACATATTTTGATACTGATGATCCTGATATTATTATTCTAAAAGCCATAGAAAGTCTACAAGCTATACATGCACCTATTAAACTAAAAGATTTAAATCTTCCTAATCTAAATAAAGAATATTTCTTTCAATTATTAATAAAAAATAAGGCTACTGGTGCATTTTATAAATTAGATGAATCTGATCTGAAATGGATAGTAGATGAATTATTCAATTAAATAATTGAATTTTTTTTAATGAAAAATTTTTGGCGAATAATTCGCACTATAATAATTATTTTTTTTAGTGCTACTATAGGATTAGTAATAATATACAAATGGGTAAATCCTCCTATTACGCCACTAATGATCATTAGAGGTTTCGAACAAAAAAAGGATGGAAAATCTATAAGATTAGAAAAAAAATGGGTGCCCATAGAAGAAATAAGTCCTTATATGGTTCAAGCAGTTGTAGCTGCCGAAGATAATAAATTTACTAAACATTTTGGCTTTGATATAGAAGCAATAAAATATGCCATGCAATATAATAAAACTCATAAAAGAAAACTCGGCGGTAGTACTATCAGTCAGCAAGTAGCTAAAAATATTTTTTTATTTCCAAATCGTAGTTGGGTGCGTAAGGCATTTGAAGCATATTTCACTGTATTAATTGAAATATTTTGGTCTAAAGAACGTATAATGGAAGTATATTTAAATGTAATAGAACTGGGCGATGGTATCTATGGAGTAGGACGAGCATCTGAAATATATTTTGGTAAAAGTGCTAAGCGCCTGACAAAAACAGAAGCTGCAACATTAGCAGCGAGCCTACCAAGTCCTAGAAAATGGAACCCTCATACTCAACACCCAAGATTGTATAGACGTAGAGACAAAATACTATCTCTAATGAATAAAATAGGTCCAGTAGAACTGAAAAAAACAAAAAATAAGTAATTAATAAAATGTTTGATTCGATTATATAGAATAAAAAAAGCTAGCTATTAGCCAGCTTTTTTTAACGTATGTTAATTTATTTAATCTTTATATCTACCATTTTTAGGTTGTAAATCTTTAGTAATAATTCGTATTAAATCTATAAGTGTCCAAATACCCAAACCACCTGCAGTTAATAACTGGACAATTCCTTGCCAAGTATAACCAAGATAAAATCTATGAATACCTATAGATCCTAAAAATAAACACAATAAAAAAGTTGCTATCCAGCTTTTACCACCAGATTTTGTGTTTTCACTGGTAGTATTTTCAGTATTAGTTGTACTTTGCTTTACAATAGTCATAGAATTATTTTGAGTATTTGAATTTTTTTGAACTGGTGAACTATACCAATTATTAGTTTTTTGCGAAGTATAAACACTAGAATCATTTGTGGTATAAGCTACAAAATTTTCATTAACTGTTGTTACTGGATTGTTGTTTTCATTATTAATTTCAGTATTTTGAGTTTTATCAATTGACATTTTTCCTTCATTGATAGTAGATACGGCAGCAATTGTTGTTTTATTAAGATTCTTTTGCTCTTCTGTTTGGGAATTATTTTGCTTAACAGTAGCATTATTACCATTAAGCCACTCGATATGATAACCAGAGGTATAAACCCTCTTTTGCATGGTACATGAGGTGAGAGCCATCATTACAGCTACACCTAAAAATAAAAAAATTTTTGTCTTTTTCATAAATTATTTTTTTAATATCCCTACTCATATGGCTTTTCAGATTCTGCCCCAATTTTTAAAGTAGTAAATGGACTCTACTTGTAAATATTTTTTAGCTAGTTAAAAATATAACTAAAAAAATTATTTATGACTACTTTATAAAGTATTAGACTGTACTTTATTTAATTTGCAAATATATAAAATGATGTGGACAAAACGTGTTTTTATTTATTTTTAAGCACTGACGATTTAAACCGTCAGTGCTTATTGTCTATTTTTATTAGTAATTTCAATTGCCTTGTCAGTCTTATAGCAACATATTACATCCCCTCATAACTGTAGAGAAAAAAACAAAAGTATCATTACTAAATATTAATAAAGAGGTAGGAATAATGAAAAAACGAAATAATATATTATTCCTCTTATGGCCAAATTATTATTCTTTTTCACAAAATATGTTAGTATCACATATAAAATTGTAGTAAAAATAGCTGTGAGTATAATAATCTGATAACCAGGATACTTGCCAATAGATACAAACATAGCTGTTATATACATTGATTTATAAAATAAAGTAAATACTGTCCATACACTATCAATTTTAAAATTACCTCTTTTAATCTCAAGATATACCAAAAATATTATTAGAAGTGGAAAATAGAAAATTGATATCATTGTAAAAATGCTAATATCAAATCTGCCTAAAGTTGCGATAATTAAATAAATTGAAACTGAAATAATTTCATGCCAATCGTATTTGTCTATTTTTTTCATAAGATTAGGTTATTTGTCATTATGAAATGTAGCTTCCCATGCGCAAATAGCAGCTAGTTGAAGAGTATTAATTGGTGCACCTGATATATAAACTATTTCAGGCAATGGATTACCATCATCTTTAAATATCTCTCCTAATTCACGATACATGCAATCATTCCACCTATCCTCCCATGTAGCTTTACATAAAATAATTATTTCATTTTGATAATAATAAACAAATTTATAAAAAGATATAAATTCTAATAGCCTATTTTTTTGAGTTACAGATAAATTGTTATCAATAATTACAACATTTTCATAAAATAAAGAAGTTTCTTTTAGGTTTTCTAAATTAACATTATTAATAAAATCATTTATTATAGAGCTTTCATATTCAGAATAATTTGTTGTATCAAATGCTGGGTACATGTTTTCTTTATGTTTTATTATTATGTCATCAAGTTCCTTTTCAAATAAATTATAATCATTATACATCGAATCCATATAAATAAAAATTAAATCATTATAAAATTTATTCATTTCTATACCAAATTCATCATAACGATTATTTTCATTTACTAAAAAATAAGGATCAAAAACAGAACCATTTAATAATAATTTATTATTTGAACTAATGAATGAATTGTTTGTGTTTATTAAATCTTCTTTTTGACAACTGCTGAATAATACAGATATCATTAATATAAAAACTAAAATTGCTAAATTTTTCATATTTTTTGTTTTTTTTAAAACTTTTCCCTACTCATATGGCTTTTCGGATACCGCCCCATTTTTTTAAGTAGTTTATGGATTCTACCTGATAAATTTTTTTTATAAGTTTAAAACACAAATAGAAAACTATGGGGGTTCTTTTGTTGCTAAATTAATAATGTCGATTTGTCTTACTTTAATAAAAGATATGAATTTAATATATATATACGTGTTAGTCGATAATAATTTGCTGTTTGTAGAAAACATTACATTATCACTACAATTCATTTATTAATAAAATTTAGACAAAGATATTATTTATTTTTTGTATAAAAAAATTTTTTTTATGAATAAAAAATATTTTGCTGGCTTTGATACGCCATAACGGGCTACTCAGCCCGCTAACTAAAAGTCAGAACCGCAGATTTCCGGATGACTTGTAGTGAGCTACGTCGAACTACCTGCCTGATGGGCTATGATTTACAAAAATGGAATAGAAAAAATCATGATAAATCATTAAAGTCATAATAAAATCAGTGGTTCAGACAAGAAGCATAGTTTAATATATTCATTTGTGGAGAATAATTTTAAGGTTACATATTGCTTAAACCTTTAAACTACTCAACTTTTCACCCATTCTCCTAATCACCCTCTCACCCTCTCTCCTCGTCTCCCTTTCACCCTGTCTACCCCTCACCCAGTCACCCCTTCTCAACTCTTCAACTTCTAATAATAATCTTTATCAATATACTTGTAATCCAATACAAAAAAATTTTTTTCTCAAACTATTCTACTAATAAAACTAATCCTTTCAAATAATACCCTTCTAAATGAAATAACGAAGGAGCATGGCATGGAGCCTGAGTGAGTCTATGTAATATTCTAATCTTTCTTCCCTGTTCTATTGCTGCACTCATTATAGCTCCCTCAAATTGCGAAGGAGACACAGCTTGAGAGCAACTAAAAGTGAATATTATACCATTATGTTTTACTTTTTCTATAGCGATACTATTTATTCTTTTATATCCTTTTATGGCATTATGTCTAGCATCTATCGATTTAGCAAAAGCAGGTGGATCTAATATTATTAAATCAAAATAATCTTTAGGCATATTATTTAGATAAGAGATAGCTTCCTCTCGTATAGGCTCATTATATTTAGCATCTATTTGATTTAATTCCAGATTTTTATTAACTAGTTGTATAGCCTCAGCACTACTATCTACAGATATTACTCTATCTGCACCTCCTTTAGCTGCATATACACTAAATGCTCCTGTATAGCAAAACATATTTAGTACAGTTTTAGCTTTAGTATATCTTTGTAATAACTCTCGATTATCTCGTTGGTCTATATAGAAACCAGTTTTCTGTCCTTCTTCCCAATTAATATAAAAAGAATTTCCATTTTCTTTAATAATTATTGGAAGTGATAGATCTGCAATTTTATAAGTATAAAAAGAATTTTTTAGATTTTGTGATTTATCGATTACAAAAATAGATTTTAGTTCGTTGCCAAATAGTTCCTGTAGTGCATTTGATATTAATTGTATATCATTATACATACCTGATGTATGAGTTTCTATTACTAGATGATAATTATAGAAGTCTATTATTAGTCCAGGTAGTCCGTCAGCCTCACCGTAAATCAATCTAAAAGCATTTGTAATATCTGCAAGGGGTAAATTTATAGTCTCTCTTATAGTTTTAGCTTTAGCAATTTTATTTTTATAGAAATCAACTGAAGGATATTCTTTTTGATAACTAATCACACGAGCGATTATACTACCTTTAGCAGAATATTGAGCCATTGCTAGGAAGTTATTATGATTGTCATAAACCTCTACCCACTCACCTTCTTTTGGTTCACCTTCTATATTTTTAACTGCACCACTGAATATCCATGGGTGATATCGCTTGATAGATTCTACTTTGCCAGTTCTTATTATTAGTTTATTCATTAATTTATTTTAAAAAAATTATATTTTTAAATATATCCAAGTGTATCTTCTATAGGTGCTAGTGCGTCCAGAGACAATTGTACAAAATCGTTTAATGAGAGACCTATCATTTCACATTCCATTATACTATCTCTATTTACACTAGCTGCGAAGCGTTTTTCCTTCATTCTTTTAGTAACTGATGATACTTTCACATCACTAATTTTTTTTGATGGGTAAATAAGGGCAACAGCAAAAATAAAACCAGATAAGGTTTCTCCAGCAGCTAAAGCATGATGAAATAATGTAGTTCTTGGCCTTTTGGCAGCCATCTCGTTATGCAAAACTATAGCTTCTACTATATCATCATCTAATCCTTCATTTTGTAATATTTCTTTGGCTTTTAATCCGTGAAGTTCATGCTCACCATTGGTGATTTCTACATCTATATCATGTAAAAGTCCAGCTAAAGCCCATTTATCTTCATCTTCACCAAAATAATTAGCTAATTTTCTCATTATAGCTTCAGTGGCTAAAGAATGTGCTATAAGTTTAGGATTTTTAACATATTTTTTTAATAAATCTAATGCATAATCTCTTGTCATAATTTTTAAGTTTTAGAAAATATCAATTAATGTAACAAATAATCTATAACAATAATTTGCTATGCTGTTATTGGTCAGCTTGAGGCTATCTGGTTGCACTCCTAAATTTAATAATATTGTAATAAAACTACCGATAATAAACATTACTAGAAACACACATAATATCATACCTAATATTCTATTCATAGTTCCTAAAACTGGTATTTTATTAAATAAAGCATTTATTATTTTAGCGGCGAATTTAATTAATAAAACTCCACCAATAATCATTATTATTAATGTTAAAAGATTATAAAATAATGAATTGCTATTAGTAGAAAAAGGCAAATCAAAATTATTTGTTCCAATAATATTAAAAAGCAATAAAGCTAGCAAATAATAACCTACAAAAATAATTATTTGCCTTAGAAAGCCAGTCATCACGCCTCTGATAGCAGCTAAAGCTAAAATGATAATAATTATAATTTCTAATGCACTCATGATGTTTCTAATAATTTTTGAGCCATAGAAGAAGCAAAAATAAAATCTCTGAGCTCTTTATTATCTGTTTTTAAAATATTTTCATTAGAGCCTTCCCACCATAGATGTCCCTCGTAGAGAAAAATTACTTTTTCACCAATTTTAATTACTGAATTCATATCGTGAGTATTAACTATAGTAGTTGTATTAAACTCATGAGTCAGATTATAAATTAATTCATCTATTGTAACAGCATTTTGAGGATCTAGACCAGAGTTAGGTTCATCACAAAATAGATATTTAGGATTTAATGCAATAGCACGGGCAATAGCCAAGCGTTTTTTCATTCCACCACTTAGTTCAGATGATTTTAGCTTATTAGTTCCTTGTAGGTTTACTTTTTCTAAACAATAATTAACTCTATCTATTTTCTCTTTCTGAGTCATATCAGAAAACATATCTAGAGGAAAACGTACATTACCCTCTACATCTAAAAAATCAAAAATAGCACCACTCTGGAAGACTACTCCCATTTCCTTTCTGATATTCTTTTGTTCTTTTTCTGATAAAGAATAAAAGTTTTTGTTTCCATAAAATAACTCACCCTCTTCGGGAATTAATAATCCTAATAAGCATTTCATAAACACAGTTTTTCCTGAACCACTCCTGCCAATTACTAAATTCACCTTCCCCGGTTCAAATGTAGTATTAATGTTATTAAGTACTACCTTATCATCAAATTTTTTTTCTAAATTTTTTACTTTAATCATAATTATTAGCCTAAAAAGATTTGTGTCAAAATAACATCAAAAATAATAATAAAAATACTAGATTGTACCATCGCTTTAGTACTATTTTTACCTACTTCTAGAGCACCACCTTCCACGATATATCCATAATAACCACTTATAGATGTGATGATAAAACCAAAGAATAAACTTTTTATCAAAGCATAAGTAATTTCAAAAGAAGTAAAAAAAGCTCTAAGCCCATAAAAATATTCGCTAGGTGGTATTTCTCCAGTAATCATTGTAATTAAGTAACCACCGAATAAACCACAAAAGATACTAAAAGTGATTATCACTGGCATTATAAGAACAAAAGCGATGATCTTAGGCAAAATAAGATAAGATGCTGAATTGATCCCCATAACTTCTAAAGCATCTATTTGTTCTGTAACTTTCATTGTTCCTATCTCTGCAGCTATTCGAGATCCTACTCTACCAGATAAAAGCATACTCATTATAGTAGGAGAAAATTCATAAATAATCACTACTCTTGTTATAAAGCCAGCAGTATATTTAGGAATTAATGGGCTCTCCATTTGAAATGCTATCTGTATCATCACTACAATTCCTATAAAAAGACTAAGGAAACAAACTATAGGTAGCGATTCTACACCTAGGTAATACATCTCATGCACTATTTTTTGTACTATAGTTTTAAATTTTACTGGCCTAGTAAAAGTTTTTTTCATTACTAGTAAATAATCTGTTATTCCCTCGAATAGGTTCATATTTGATGTTTTTAAAAATATTTAATTACTTAACCAATATAATGGATTTTCAGGTTCTTTGCTATCTGTCCATATCTCGAAATGTAATATATTAGCTTTATAATCATTTAGATAGCCTGTCTTGCCAATAGGAGTGCCTTTATTAATTTTTTGGTTCTTTTTCACATATACAGTAGATAGATTAGAATATACTGATAAAAAATCCTCATGTTTCACTATTACAGCTTTTAGTTGATTGGGAAGTGAGAAAATAGCCGACACAGTACCATCGTATATGCATTTAACGTTTTCTTCTGATTTTACATTATAGTCTATCCCATTGTTTTGTATTGTGATGCCTGGATATACGGGATGTTTCTGTGTGCCGAAATTCCCTACTATTACTCCATTTTCTACTGGTTTTGATATTTTGCCTCTATAATTATTTGCGATAGTTGTACTAGTAACCGGTTTAGTAGCCGTAGATGGGGCAGTAGCTGAAGGTTTAGTTGCGGCTTTTAGTTTTGCTGCTCTTGCTTTTTCTAATTCTTTAATAATTAATTGTATTTGTTTGTTTAATTCTTGTTGTACCTTTTTTTGTTCTTTTATTTGCTTTTCTAGATTAGTTTCTTTTTTCTTTAATTTATTAACGAGCGCATTCTTATTATTAATTTCTTTTTTTATTACAGATAATATAGAGTCCTGCTGAGCTATTAATTTTTGTTTTTCTATTTTTAATTGTTCATATTCTTTTTGCAAAGCTTTTAATTCCTGCAATGAACTTTGATAATTTTTTAATTGTAAATTATAAATATTAACAAGTCTTTTTAGATATTGATAACGCTCAAAAGCCTTATTAAAAGAGCTAGCACTCATAATATATGAAATTCTATTTTGTTGTGTTTGATAAACGTACATTAAAGTAATTATTTTGCCAAGGCCAACAGATAAATCTTGAATATTTTGTTGAATAATGGGTATTTGTCTAGAAATCTCACTTAATTTAGCATCAGCATAGTCTAATTCAGAAGTTATAATATTTTTCATTTTTTGATTATCTCTTAGTTTGGCATTTAGCAAATCTAGCTCTGCTAGAGAATTTTTACGATTTTTACGAGTTGTTTGTAAGAGACTCTCTGTTTTTTTAATTTGTCTTTCTAATTCAGATTTTTGAGCTTCTAATTTTTTCTTTTGTGATTCGCTCTGTGCTGATAGCACATTACTAAAAATCATTAATATTATAAAAAAAAATTGTATGTATTTTGTGATATTTATCCTATGCATTTACTTTTTATAATTATATTAATAAAATCATTTGCAAAAATACATTGAAAAATTAATATAAAAACCAATTAATATTAGTAAAAATTGTCTAAAAATCAGTTTCCATAAAGTTTTATATAATTAAGGATTAAAAAAAGTAATTTTATAAAAGTAAATTTTATTTATTACTGGACTGTTAAATATTAACCAAAAAGTTCTCAAAGAAGACACAAAGGGCACAAAAAAAATGAAATAAATTGTCTGAACCATTATTTTTGGGATTAAATTTATTATTTGTGTGCATTTGTGTACAATAAATATCTAACCCACAATGTCTATAATTTCATCCACAGATTTACACAAATTAACACTGATGATTCGGTTATTTGAGTACATTATTTAATTATTTTACAACTATTATCTTACTAAGCTCCTCACTCATAAACTATTACCTATTCTCTTATTCGCCTCTTCACCCAGTCACCCTGTCTCCCAGTCTCCTCGTCTCAACTCATCAACTTTAATTTTTTATTTGTGCTCATTTGTGTGCATTTGTGGATAATAAATAACAACCCGTAATGTCTATAATTTTATTTACAGATTTATACAAATTAACACTGATGATTTAGTTTTTTTAAGTGCCTTTGTGGATTAATTTACAACTAATATCTTACTAAACTTTCTATTCCATCAGCTAATCAACTAATCACTAACCATTAACCATTAATCTAACAAATCCCAGTTCAGACTTTTTAAGGTATGACTAAATAGTAGTTTTATATTTAAAAAAACGATGTGTCTTATCCGCATTGGGAAATGATTCGTAATAAAACAAGCAAGCAGCGTTAGGAAGAAGGGTTTACACTGTTTGAGCAAGCTAAAGCTTGCGAGTTTGTAAACCCCAAAGGGTGATTGCGTAGTTTTATCAAATCATTTCCCCAGCGGAGACTTTTCTTTTGTTACTTTTCTTTGTGTGGCTGACAAAGAAAAGTAAATTAAGTATAAATTTATTAAAAATCAATTATACTCATATGAAATATAGCTATTACCGTGAATAAACAAGTAATATTTTAGTTATTACTTAAACGCCTAATTCGATTATAAATATTACAACATAACAATAAAAAAGGGCATAAAAATTATGCCCTTTTTATGTTCATATAGTATTGTGATTATTTTTGAATACTTATCACTCTATTATAGACTTTATCTCCTAACATCACTGTGCAATGATATAAGCCTGCTGCTTGATTTGTGAGATCTAGTCTTAGTTCATTTCTACCAGCATTCACACTGATATTTTCACTATATACCAGTTCTCCTAATGGATTCCTTATTATCAATGTACCTTCTGATGCTTTTGTAGTTTCTAGTAATACGTTTAGCTCGCCAGTACTTGGATTTGGATATAACACTATTCCATCATTCTCGTCTAAGATATCTTCTATACCTACGACATAGGTGCCGAGCACTTCACAAATAGCGTCATTATTTGGGTACATGTCATTGCTTAATTGTGTCTCTGCACATAATACATATTGCATTGTAGGTCCATTATATTGTTGTGTGAATGTGAAATGTATTGTATCTCCAGGATTTATGGTCTGACTGATTACATCATTTCTATCGTTTGCATAGTTTAGTTGATATCTTACTGGCACATTTGATACAGGATTTAGTCCAAAGTTCTTCACTGCTATGGTAACAGCTATCTGTTGCCCTATAGGTGTAGAATCGCTAGGTGATATTATCTCTACTACTCCTATATCATAATCTGCTGGTAGTGAAGATATATTCATACACAATGTATCATTTATTCTCACTATGTCACTAGGATATCTAGTATATGCACACAATGTATAGTCTATGTGTGGTGCCTGATATGTCTGTGTAAATGTATAATCGACTGTATCTCCAGGATTTATGCTGCCAGAATATGTCCCATTCACTGGTGTACCATTATTTATCTTATAGCTCACTGGTACATTAGTTACTACATTTGTACCTACGTTTGCTATTTTTACTTTTACTGTTTGTGTATTACCAGTAGTAGTTGGTGATGTAGGCGTTACTATTTCTGTAAGGGCTACATTATTAGGTACATTGTATGCTGAGATTACTACATTATCTATGGCAAAACCATCTGCATTTACTGTAGCATCAGATACAAAGCCTATTCTCAACCTTACATTTGTTTTATTTGAGAGTGCACTCATCTTTATAAATGCTCCTACCCAACCATCACTTGACCCACTATAACCAGGTTTACCATTTGTCAAATAGTCTGTGTACCAATGATAGCCATCTGGGTCCCCAATGCCTCCTAAAGTTAGCCATGTCTGTCCATTGTTTAGCGAATATTCTATATATGCTCCATCTTCTCCACTTTCACTCTCTACCCAATAATAGAATGATATATATGGATCTGTAACTCCTGAGAAATTCTGCACTGGAAATTCTAAATAGCCTACTGTATCATTAGGATATGGTTCTGCAAGTTTTGTCATCCACACATTTGGTGCAGAATATGCATGATCGATCACTGTACCTTGTGGTTCTCCATACTCCCACATTCCTGTAGCATCTGCTGTCAGTAATGTTGTCGGCTCCATATCATCTTCAAATAATACCACTGATGGCAAGCCAAAGTATTGAGCACATCTAGTATCATTTTGTGGTACTGAATCATTAAGTGTTTGCACTGTAAAGCATACATTATTTAGTCCAGAATCTACTGGTAAATTTGGTATATTGATTATTATTGAAGAATCTGGAAGTAAATTACCAGTCCATGGTGTAGTACTAATCACTTGAGCATCTTTCTTTGCTATTATATTAAAGTTTGTCAAAGGATTATAACCATAGTTTCTAACTTTAACTTCTGCAGTGGTTGTAGTACCATTATACTGTGCATAGCCCACATTTGCAGCAGTTATACCAGCATCTATAGCTTTGCGTGGTAATACTAGTACTAGGTAGTCTTCTGTCTCGCCATAACCATATGTACCACATGGATCTGGTAAAACACTACCTTCTCTTACTATCACACGCATACCTGTATATCCAATATAAGCAGAATCTGGGACAGTTATATAATCTGTTAATAAATTCGTTGCTTGTCCTGGATAATAACTTTCGAATACTACTTCATCAGGTACCTGATATTCACCATCATGATTCCAATATATAAATACACGTGCATAACAAGCATAATAATATGAATTATTATCACATACTTCTAATTCTAAAGGATAATCTTGTCCGATAAATAATACTGGTGCAGGTAAATCAGTGAAATCAGTATAAAGAGCAGATGTATAACCACTTGTATTATCTAAATCTGCTAACATAAATCTACATA
>JAHDSP010000125.1 GCA_018432645.1 Bacteroidales bacterium
GTTATTACCGTGAATGAACCAGTAATAATTTATCTATTAATTAAACAATTAATTCGATAATTTTATTTTTGTAACAAAAGTTTAAAAATATTTTGTATATTTGTAAAAAAGTTGGTTTATAAGAATGTTTTATATTTATTGCATAAATAAGACGTTAAACTAAACCAAGGGAAACAATAACAAATAAAAGTGCGGAGTCAGCACTATAATCACTGACAAAAAAATTATGAAAAATACATTTATGTTTATAGCATTCATACTTTCAATGAGTGCATTTGGACAACAACAAATTCCAAATGGAAGTTTTGAGAATTGGGCTGGAGGAGATACTTTAAATCCTGACGGTTGGTTTTCTTTAAATGTTATAACTCAAGATTATCCAACTTATGGAACTACAAGGACTAGCGATGCTTATGACGGAGCTTATGCACTTAAATTGGTATCAGGAAAAGTCGATGCTACACCTTTTGGATTTCCAATGATTGATACAACTGCAATTGCAGGTCTAGGTAATTTAACACCACAAGGACCTCAAGAGGGCATTCCATTTACTGACAGACCTCAAAAACTAACTTTTTATTATAAATATTCACCCGGAATTTACCCTGTAGGTATAGTTGACACCGGGCAGGTTTCTGTTAAATTTAAACTTCAAGGATCTGGTATCGGAGAAGGTATCATGAAATTTTATGGCAATGCTGTTACACAATATACTTATGCAGAAATTCTTATTAATTGGTGGAATCAAGATACTCCTGACTCATTAGAAATTGGTATTACTTCGAGCACAACAGGTTTTAGTCATTGTGAAGTTTGCGATTTTGCTAATCAAATAGGCAGTGAATTAATAATTGATAAAATGGAATTTGTTTATCCATCAGGAATAAATGTGCCGATAGGTGTTGGAAATTTAACTACTATTTATCCTAATCCAGCATCTGACATTATAAATTTGAATATTAACAAAGCAAACAATGCTGACATGACATTGAATATTTATAATGTAATTGGAACTCTCGTTAAATCGGAAATTCTGGAACAAAATCAGCAACAAATTAATATTGAAGATTTAAGTAACGGAATTTATATAGTTGAAATTAAAAACAAAGAATGGACAGAAAAGAAAAAACTAATAATACAAAAATAAAATTGGCAGCATATAACAGGTGATATGTGCAAGGGTGGAAAACGAGACTGCAAAAAATATTGAGTATAGGAAATGGAAACAATAAAACTTAATGACTTTCTAAGACTTGATAACTTAGATAACGTAAAAATCAGATTCAATTTGATGTTTGAGCAAAATTGGAACCCAATTGAGCTTTTTAAAAATGGCGACATATCGAAAATGCTTGAAGGACAGTATTGGAATTACAATACAAGAAAATCCTACAAAGAAGGACAAATCACAATTGGTTTCGTAAAAATTAAACCAAAAGAGAATTTGTGGTTATTATTTCATATCGGCAGAATAACAAAAGACTTAAA
>JAHDSP010000170.1 GCA_018432645.1 Bacteroidales bacterium
TACTACAGATAAACAATTAGGATTAGAACATTTAGAAAAATCCAAACAACTAAATCCGCAAGTTAATTATGAACTTTCTTATTATTTAGGCAGAGCCTATCATCTAAATCATCAATTTGATAAAGCTATTGAATATTACAATGAATTTAAACGTAGATTATCACCTAAAGAGTTTGCCGATAGAGGTAAAGAACTGGATAAATATATAGAAGAGTGTGAAAATGGTAAAGAATTAATAAAAAAGAAAACAAAAGTTTTCATAGACAACTTGGGATCTAATATAAATACTATCTATCCAGAATATACTCCTGTAATTAGTGCTGATGAAGAAATATTATTTTTCACTAGTCGTAGACCGAGCACTACTGGCGGTAAACGTGATCCAGTAGACAATAAATATTATGAAGATATTTTCATGGCTACTAAATCGGATGGCAATTGGAAATTATCCCAACCTGGGAAACCATTAAATAGTAAATTTCATGATGCATCTATAGGCCTTAGCCCTGATGGTCAAACATTATATATTTATAAAGGTGATAATGGTGGAGATATATATGAATGTGTGCTTAAAGGAGATAAATGGGTGAAACCTTCTCCATTACCCAAAGTAATAAATACTAAAGCTCACGAATCAAGTGCATCTCTAGGACCAGATGGACGTACTTTATATTTTATTTCAGATAGACCTGATGGCGTAGGTGGTAGAGATATATGGGTAGCATATAAAAATAGTAAGGGTAAATGGTCTGAGGTAAAAAACATTCGTGAGCTAAATACTCCTTATGATGAAGAAGCTGTTTTTATTCACCCAGACGGACGTACATTATACTTTAGCTCTCAAGGACATAATAGTATGGGAGGATATGACATTTTCAAATCTACTTATAAAGATGGGTACTGGAGTAAACCAGAAAATTTGGGTGTTCCTATAAATACTGCTGATGATGACCTTTATTTCGTATTGTCATCTTCTGGTCAAAGAGCATATTTTAGCTCTTCACGCAAAGGAACTATCGGTGATCAAGATATTTTTATGATTACTTTCATTATTGATAAACCGATGAACCCTTCTACTGAAGATAATCTAATAGCATATAAAACAAAACCAGTACAAGAAATCAAGATAGAATCTGCCATAGCAATAGAAACACCTTCTTTAACATTGTTAAAAGGATTTATCTATGATGAAGATACTAAAAAACCTTTGGAAGCTCAAATAGTTTTGACAGATAATGAAAAAAATGAAGAGTTAGCAGTTTTTAGCTCTAACGCACAAACAGGTAGATACTTAGTATCTTTACCTAGTGGGAAAAATTACGGCATAGCTGTTAAAAAAGAAGGTTATCTCTTCCATTCTGAAAACTTTATTATTCCAGAAAATGCTCAATATCAAGAAATACAAAAAGATATTTATCTAAAACCAATAAAAATAGGTCAATCTATAGTATTGAGAAATATCTTCTTTGATTTTGATAAAGCTACAATAAGGCCAGAATCCAAAACAGAACTAGAAAATTTAATAAAACTAATGAATGATAATCCAAATATAAAGATAGAAATATCTGGACATACAGATAATATTGGCTCAGCATCTTACAATCAAAAACTATCAGAATCTAGAGCAAAAGCTGTAGTTGATTATTTAATAGAACACGGCATAGAACGGTCTAGATTATCATACATGGGCTATGGATTTGAAAAACCAATAGCTTCTAATGATACAGAAGAAGGTCGTCAACTTAATCGTAGAGTAGAATTCAAAATCATAGAGGCTAATTGATTTTACTTATAAAAATAAAAAAAGGCTAATAAATTATTAGCCTTTTTTTATGTCAAAAAATTTATTTAATTTAGCTACAAATTTTATATTCATGGTTTTTATTGGGTTAATTACATCTACTGAATGGATAATCATCTTGGTGATAGTCATAATATTATTTGGTGGCAAAAAAATTCCTGAGCTAATGCGATCTTTAGGTAAAGGTGTGAGTGAATTTAAAAAAGGCAAAGAAGGCATAGAAGATGATCTAAACACCGATAATAAAGGTAGTAATGATAACAAAGATAATAATCCTGCTGGTTAACTGCTTTTATGCAATTCTGGGATCATATTGAGGAACTTCGAAAAAGATTCTTTAGAATCATTATTGTTGTCATCAGTTTGATGATAATCGTTTTTAGCTTCAAATCTTTTTTATTTGATACCCTACTTTTTGGTCCATTAAATAATAATTTTATTACATATCAATTTATCTGTCATTTTTTTCCAAAATCTAACATATGTAATTTTAATTATTTTATAGATTTACAAAACCTCACTATCAGTGGTCAATTTATTAAACATATATCTATATCATTTCTTATCAGTTTATTCCTCGCATTTCCCTATATTATTTGGGAATTATGGCTATTTGTTAAACCAGGATTATATGATTATGAAAAAAAAAGTGCTATAAAAATACTTGCCAATTCCATTTTGCTTTTTATAATCGGAACACTTTTTAGCTACTTTATAATCATCCCATTAACTATCAATTTTTTCTATAATTACCAAGTGAGTGCTAGAGTAATAAATCAATTCACTTTAGATTCGTATTTTACTACTTTTACGACATTATTAGTTTTATTAGGATTAGTTTTTGAATTGCCAATAATTATATATTTTCTGATAAAATTCAATATAGTTTCTATTAATACATTAAAAAAACAAAGGAAAATTATTTTTCTAATTATATTAATCATAGCAGCATACATAACACCTGGCGGCGATCCTATATCATTAACGATAATGACAGCTCCTTTGTATTTACTGTTCGAGTTTAGCTTAATGATAGCAAATAATAGACTAAAACACAAAAAAACAAATATCTTATAAGTAGAGGAGAGGTGAAAAAAGTTTAATAAAGAGTGGACATAAAATGTCAAAAATTAATGTTTAACTTTTAGTGATATAATTTTATTTTATTTATTTTTAAAGTATAAACTTATGTTTTTTAGATAATAATAAAAATTTTAGTACTAATAAAAACTCAGATATAATATAATTATCAAAATTATCATTGCATGACAAATTATATTAATACAGTGATTAGAACAGTGATTAGAGGCTGAAAAGATTTAAAATTTAAAATATCACGAAATTTTAAACATAAAAATTATTTACAAAAACCATACATCTTTACATTTTTTATAATAATTTACAACCAATGATTTTCTTTATACCATTGTATTGTCTCTTTGATACCTTTTTCTAGGTTATATTTTGGTTTAAAATTAAAATTAGTAAAAAAAGGAGTTGGATCACATAACCAGTTTTTGGCTTTTAGTTCTTTCATTTTTTCTAAATTAAATGCAGTTGGTTTGCCATTAATATGAGCTATCAAATCAGAAAAAAAAGCAGCAATATATGCTATCACTATTGGGATTCTGATTTTAATTGTTTTTTTACCTAATGCACTTTTCACAGCTTTGCCTAAATCCTCATCGATATATTCGTTGCCATCAGAAATCAAATATTCTCCCGTGTGAGGTTGAGAAATACATTCGATGATAGCATCCACCAAATCATCAACAAAAATAAATGAAAGACGTTGTGGTTTTTTACCAATATACCCTTCCAAACCTTTTTTTATCAATTTCATTACAATCAAAAAATCTCTATCTCTAGGACCATAAACACTTGTAGGTTCCAATATGATAAAAGGGTGTCTATAATGCTCATCTATATATCTTTCTGCTAATAATTTTGACTTTCCATAAGTAGTAATCGGATTATGTATATCTGTGATTCTAATGGGTCTTTGTAGCTTTTTGTATGTGCCATGAGCAGCCTGACTACTAATGAAAACAAATTTTTGTGGCTTCCAACTTACTTTTTGAATTGCATTTATCAGATTTTTAGTGGTTTGAGTATTATATTTAAAATAATCTTCTTTTTTTAATGCTTTAGTAATACCAGCTGCATGAATGACATAATCGAAACTATTTAATGTAAAAAAATCTAAAATATCCTGATAATTAGTAAGGTCAATTTCTACAATTTTAATTTTATCAAGAGGTAAATGGTCTCTTTTACTAGTTTTTCTTAGTACAGCAGTAACTTCATAATCTTGATTTATTAATTTCTCAATTAATCTACTTCCTATAAAACCGCTACCACCAGTTACTAAAACACTTTTGCTCATAATATAGATTTTTCAAAAATTCTATATGTTTTATATCTTTTACCACCAATACTTTCTAAAATGCTATTCATCTGAGTGTTATTTTCTAATATCCAAGAAGCCTCTCCTTGAAACATTTTTCTTTTCTGTGCAGTTTGTAATGATTTAGTGTAAAAAACAATATCAATGCCATTTTTCCTATATTCATCTATAATACCAAAGAGTATAACTCTATATGAATCTATTTTCCAAAAATGGCTTAATAGCTTAATAAATCCGAAAGGTAATAATCTACCTCTTTTCACATGTTTAAAAGCTTGATTTACATCAGGAATAGTTACTACAAAACCTACAGGTTTTTCACCATCTAGAGCTATATAAGAAAAATCTTTTTTAGCAATCATAGCTAGATCTTTAGCTGAATAATAAAATTCTTCTTTAGTCATAGGTACGAAACCGTCATTTTTACTCCATGCTTTATTATATATCTCATAAACCTTGTCTACTTCAGATTTGAAATGAGTTTTAAAATTAATTTGCCTAATTATGATACCTCTTTTTATTAATCTCTCCTCTGTCAATTTCCCTAAATCTCTTAATCTATCTGAAATCACATTAGCATCTATCCAGTAAGCAAACAAATCAATTTTTTTATGAAAGCCATAATTTTCTATTAAATCACGATAATAAGGATAATTATATGGCATCATAACTACAGGAGGCCTATCATATCCATCTATTAAAAGAGCTACAGTTTCATTAGTGCTGAAATTTGCTGGACCTACAATGGAATCCATACCTTCGTTTTTTAACCAATCTTCAGCAGTTTTAAATAAAGCATTTGCTACTTCTTGATCATTTATGCAATCAAAAAAACCAAAAAATCCTTCTTTATTTCCATAGAATTCATTATGAGAATAATTAATGTGAGCAGATAACTTACCCACAATTTTATTATCTTTCATAGCCAAGAAATATTGCACTTTTGCATGTTTATGAAAAGGATGTTTTTTAGGATTCAAAAGGTCTCTCTGTGAAATATATAATTCTGGGACAAAATTAGGATCATTAGCATAAAGATTATATTGAAAATCTATAAATGATTTAAGAAGTTTTTTATTGTTTACTTGTAAAATTTCAATCATTATTTTATATTTTTTATTTAGAAGTCAATTAACTCAGCATTTAATTAAATTATTCCTAAATTTTTAGCCACTTTAGCACATATTTCAATTCCTTTTTCTATATGTTCTTTTTCATGAGTAGCCATCATAGAAAATCTTATTAAACTATGACCTTCTTTAACTGCCGGAGGAATTACTGGATTTACGAATACTCCTGCACTGAATAATTCCATTGTATATTTGAATGTCAATTTGTCATCTTTAATATAAATAGGTATAATAGGAGTTTGACTATTACCAATATCAAAGCCAGCCTCTTTGAGTAATTTTTGAGCATAATGAGTATTTTCCCATAATCTATCGATTATTTTTGGGTTTTCATCAATGACATTTAGAGTTTCTATCACAGCAGCAGCAGAAGCTGGAGGAAGGCTTGCACTAAAAATTATAGTTCTAGCATTATGTTTTAAATAATTGATAACTTCTTTACTACCAGCGATGAATCCACCTACTGTAGAAAGTGCTTTGCTAAAAGTACCCATAATAAGTTCTACATCATCATCCAAACCAAAATAATGTACTGTTCCTTTACCTTTATTTCCCATTACACCAAGTCCATGAGCATCATCTACCATTATGCTTGCATTATATTTTTTAGCTAATTCATTAATATGAGGTAAATCGGCTATATCGCCTTCCATACTAAACACGCCATCTACAATTATTAATTTTATAGAATTTTGATTGTCATTTTCTATCTTACTAAGTGTCTCTTCTAAAGATTGCATATTATTATGCTTAAATTTCAATACTTTAGAGAAACTAAGTCGAGAACCTTCATATATAGAAGCATGAGATGATTCATCTATTATCAAAAAATCATTTCTGCGTGTGATAGAAGATATTACACCCAGATTAGTTTGAAATCCGGTGCTGAAAACTAAGGCAGCTTCTTTATTTACAAAATTTGCAAGTTTTTCTTCTAATTCTATGTGTAAATCTATTGTACCATTTAAAAATCTGGACCCTGCTGTGCCGGTACCATATTTATCGATAGCCTTTTTAGCAGCTTCTTTTATCTGTGGATGATTAGTTAATCCTAAATAGCTATTAGAACCAAACATTAATAGTTGTTTGCCATCATAATTTACTATTGGATATTGTCCACTAGTTAATACTCTAAAGTAAGGATATAGCCCCACTTCCTGCACTTTTTGTGGCTCAGTATATTGACTTACAAAATTTTGTAAATTGCTCTCTATCATAGTTTTTATTTTAAAAAAGATTTGCAAAAATAATAAATTTTTTAATTATCATCTAAATAAATTAAAATAGATAAAATAAATTAATAATTTTTAGTTAACAAAATGTATAAATAATGCATTAATATTGAATAATCATTTATCACGATTTTATTTTATTTAAAAATAAAACTGACAATATAACATATAAATTACAGAAAAAATCTAATAATTATAATGGTATTTTTTTTGAGATAAAGATAATTATTAAAAAAAATATTATTTTTGTATAAAATAAAAAAAGGAGAAAAATAAAAATGGAAGCAAACTACACTATTCAAATAAAGAATGTGTTAAAAAAAGCTACAGAAGAAGCTATAAAATCTGGTTTCCCATTTATAGATGA
>JAHDSP010000362.1 GCA_018432645.1 Bacteroidales bacterium
TGAAAACAAGTTTCGAATGGCGACACAAAATATTAGCTGCCATTAGAGCTTTAGAAGGTGGAATAAGCTTCTCTGGTATTGTCGAAGCTGATGAACTGCTAATGAACTATTCAGAAAAAGGCAGGAAATTTAAAAGCAAAGAAGAATATCGTAGAGCTAAAAGGAAAAAACATCCCAAAGTAGCAGTATTGGTAGTAACAGATAGAGAAGGTAATTTACTTTTTAAACAGGTTGGAGATAAAAAAGTAAAAAATGAACAATTGAGAGAAGAGCTAAGGAATAGATTATCAAAGAATAATCTGATTTGTGTAAAACCCAAGAAAGAGTTCAGAAAAGCAGTTAAGAGTTTAAAAAGTAAAAAGGTTATAGTTAACAAAAGGCAGATTAAACGAGGGATGTATAGCGTTAAGATAGTAGAGGGCAAAATAAGTGATTTCAAAACTTGGTTGAGTAGATTTCACGGAGTAGCTACGAATTACTTACAGAGCTACCTAATGTGGTTTGTGATAATGAATAAGTACTTAAAGGAGTTGATAGATCCTGATATTGGCAGACTACTAAATCTGTCATCGCACGATAGATGGGCATGGGACAAGTATAGAGAGATAATTAGTCAAACATATGAATAACATACTGTAAAGTATAACAAAAAATTGTTTTCATTTACTTCATTTCCCCTTCAAAATATATTGACTTTTAACTATTAATTATGTTTATTTAATATATTTTTCACTATTTTTTCTCATTATTTATTAATATTTATCTACAAATTGAGTAAGTTATTTACAATTTTATTTTATATCCCTTTAATAATCTTGTTTTATTAAAAAAATAATGTAATTTTGTAGAACAAAACCCCCAAAAAAGGAAAATTATGAATAAAAAAGAATTAGTAGATGCAATGGCTAAAGAAGCTCAATTGCCAAAAAACAAAACAGAAGAAGCATTAAATGCATTTATGAAAGTAGTTAATGATGCTATGAAAAAAAACGATAGAGTTGTTCTAGTCGGTTTTGGTACTTTCGAAGTTGCTAATCGTAAAGCTCGTAATGGCGTAAATCCTCAAAATGGTAAAAAAATTAAAATCCCAGCTAAAAAAGTTGTGAAATTTAAAGTAGGTAGTCAATTAGCTGAATCAGTTAAATGAAATTTACTCTGATAATAAAAATTTGTAAAAAACTGCCTTATTTAAGGCAGTTTTTTTTATTTTTGTAAAAAATTTTTATTTATGCATAAAAATTTTTATTCCATACTTTTATTTATTATAGCTTTTAATCTGATGAGTCCTATTTGGGGACAATATAAATCCTTAATTAATTATTATTTTAATAAAATTGATTCTTTTAAATATACAGATTATAGTAAAATATACAGTTATGCAAAAAATGCTTATCAGATAAGTGAAGCTACAAAAGATACATTTTATATGGGCAGAGCTGCTAAAGAGTTAGGAGCATATTATATTTTTAGAGGTAAACAAGATAGTGCTCTTTATTATTCAGATTTAGCATTTAAATTATCTGACCATGTCAAAGATTCTCTCAATTTATCTCATGTAGCTAATAATCTAGGAGTTATCTATCAAAATTTAGCCAATTATGACTCTTCTTATAAGTATTTCTCTTTTAGTTACAATATTAACCTTGCTTTAAATAATGATGCAGAATTATTGACTGATTTTAACAATCTAGGTATGCTTTTTTATTTACAAAATAAATATTTAGAAGCTATAAATTATTTTTCAAAATTTCTAAAAATGGCTCTGGATTTAAATGATTCTCTTAGAATATCTGAAGCTTATTGCAATTTAGCTCTTACCTTTAATCAAATTGATAATTATGATTATGCTCTTGATTTTTTGCAAAAAGGATTGAAGTATTCAGTGAATAATGTTTACATTAAAGTTAAAATTTTAGACAATTTAGGAATCACATATACTTATTTAGAAAATTTTGATAAAGCTAAATTTTATCTAGATTCTTCCTACAGTTTAAAGATTAAAAACAATTTTTTAACTGAACTAATTCAAAGTCATCTATACTATGCTGAATATTTCGCTAATACTGCTGAATATGATAGTCTAGAAAGTCACTTGGCGGATGCTATACAACTGTGCTTTAATACAAAAAATTATAGATTGGCATATAATACACTCACTATTTATGGGAATTATTTCAAAGATATAGAAATTTATGATAAAGCTTTAGCTTATTTTTTAAATGCTGAAGAAATTGCTTATAATGCTAATGCATACAAATATCTAGAAAATATTTATCAAAATATCGCCGAAATTTATTCGTATCTCGGTGATTTTAAAAATGCTTATGAATATGAAAAAAAATTAAATAATATTTTGTTGGGCAATAATTCTATAAATGCTGCTAAACCATTTATAGCTCAAAATATAGAACAGGTAAATCAAGCTACTACATTGAAAAAATTAAATCTTACCTATATTTTATTGATTTCTGGAATTTTATTAGCTTCTGCCGCTCTTTTATTTATCAATTACCTAATAAAAAAGAAAAGTAAAATGAAAGAATAACATTCGTAAGAAGTTAAATTAAAAAATTAAATAATAAATATTAATTTTTAATCTCATAAAAAATTTCGAATTTTGCAAAAAAA
>JAHDSP010000519.1 GCA_018432645.1 Bacteroidales bacterium
AATTTCTTTAAATTTGTCAGTATTTCTGACATCTAATTGTACATATGGACCAGCTTTAGCTAAATCATCTGGTAATGGAGTACGGTTATAAGCTAAAACTACGTTTTCGTCTCCATATTTTTCTCTTAATGATGGTGTAAGCTCAGAACCTATCTGACCAGCAGCACCTATAACTAATATTTTTTTCATGGTTTTATTTTTTTTGCAAACTTACATTAAAAATTTAAATATATAATAATTGGAATATGAGTTTTATTAATAAAAAGTTGATTAGTTTAAGAGTTTAAGAGTTGAGGGATTAAAATAGTTTAAGCAAAATGTTTAAACTACATTAAACTACATTAAACTACAATAAACTAAATTATTATATTTTTGTATTATTAAATAAATATTTTTATGAGATTAAATAAAGTAATCAATGATCCGATATATGAATTCATACCTATCCCTGATGAGATAATTCTCTCACTAATAGACCATGAATATTTTCAGAGATTAACAAGAATAAAACAATTAGGTTTTTCATATTTAGTTTTTCCTGGTGCACATCATACTAGATTTGCTCATAGTTTAGGAGCAATGTATTTAATGCAAAGAGCACTAAATCAATTAAATGACCAAGGCGTATATATAGATGATAAAACATATTTATCTAGTCTAATAGCAATACTAATGCACGATATAGGGCATGGTCCATTTTCACATACACTAGAAGCCTTGCTAGCCGATAATATCACACATGAATTTATCACCGATTTTGCAATGAAAAAATTAGAAAAATCTTATGGAGAACCTATGACTATAGCCAGACAAATTTTTAATAATTCTTATCCAATAAAATTTTATCATCAGCTGGTATCTAGCCAATTAGACATGGATAGATTAGACTATCTCACACGCGATAGCTTCTATACCGGTGTGAGTGAGGGTATAATAAATACTCAACGTATTATATATATGCTCACTCTAACAGCTGATGGAGATTTAGGAATATTAGCCAAAGGAATTTATTCTATAGAAAAATTTATCATTGCTCGCAAAATAATGTATTGGCAAGTATATTTTCATAAAACTACAATGGCTGCAGACGAAATGCTATCTCAAGTGATTAAAAGAGCTAAATATCTCACTCATAATGGAACAAAGGTATCTGCTACTGAACCATTAGAATATTTTCTCAAATATCACAATAAAAAATTTACTGAAGATGATTTAGATGTTTTCATGCAAATAGATGACTATGATGTAATGACAGCATTGAAAATATGGTGTAACCACGATGATAATATCCTCAGACTACTATCTAGCAAATTATTGAATAGAAAACTTTTCAGATGCATTATACAAAATAATAATCCTCTAAATGACGAAAAAAGAATTAATGAATTAAAACATAAAATTTTAAGTAAATTTAAAATTGACAAAGATGATTTACAATATTTGATAAATATTAAAGCAATAGAAAATCAAGCATATACACCTCATAGAGATCAAATAAATTTAGTTTATAAAAATAGTGAAGTTAAAGATATCTCTATGGCCTCTGATCAGCTACATATGGAATTGCTACCTAACGATGCAATGAAGTATTTTTTATTTTATCCAAAAGAAATAGAATAATATACAAAATATCATGTTGCAACTATTTTCATAAGTGTGAGAAATAAATTTTTGTTAAAAATTTATTTCTTGAGTTTATGATTTATTGTAAGGGTAATTTTCTAAAGCAAAAAAAATTATTATCTTTTCACTATACCATATAGCACCATATCTAAGAGGCTATCCATCATTTCATCATAATTAGAAATATAATCAGGTATGATAAAAGGTAATTCTGAAATTTTCAATGCAGTAGCTATGACAAGAGTTGCATTTTCTATATTAGGGAAATAAAAAATATTTCTTCTATCGCCCTCTTCTAATATGCCTTTGATAATATTTATTTCTTCTTCATCATATTTTTTTCTAATCTCATTAACAAATGCAACCTGTGGAGTCATCTCATTAGTTTTGATCATAAATAAATTAACTAGTTCTTTAGTCTTTTTCATTCTTAATTCGAAATAGATTCTCAATTTAGTAATAGGATCTACGGTAGTATTTAATCTTTTTATGACTTCATTTTTGAAATTTTCAATTTCATTTTCTAAAACTTCTTTAAATAGTTCTTCTTTATCATTAAAATAGTAATAAATGCTACTTTTAGCTTTACCTATTTTTTTTGTGATATCTTCTATCGTTGTTTTGTCTATACCTTTAGCTGCGAAAACCTCAGCAGCTTTTTTAAGGATTAAGTTTCTTGTTTTATTTTTATTCATAATTATTCAT
>JAHDSP010000537.1 GCA_018432645.1 Bacteroidales bacterium
AATACGTTATCTTTATTATTCAATTCATTAGTATAAGCGCCTAATACTATAGATTTATCAGGATTATAAATAAATAATTTGACTCCATTTGGTATATTAAAATAATCAAACAAAGCATTTAATGCTTTAGCATCTTTAGATTTTATTTTTAATCTCCAGATTATATCATCATTTGCTAAATAATCAAAAGTACCAGAATTATAAGCATCAATATTAACAGTTTGTATAGCTCCAATACGTAATTTTTTGTCAAATTTTATCATTTGTTCATCATCTTGTAATAATTTCTGAACATTTGGTGGAGTCATATCATAAACATCAATATTTTGTATATCAGATGTTTTGTTTATAAAACTCCATGGTATATCAGGTGTACTAATTTGGCCAAATAGTAAACATGATAAAGTAATTAAGACAAATAATAAATAAAATTTTTTCATATTAATAAATTTTTTAAGTTTATAAGTTCAAAATTAATAATTTTTTTAATAAACAAAATTTTTTATTTTTTTCTTATTTCTTATTTGTGTTCATTTGTGGATTATAAATAACAAAACTTTAATGTCTATAATTTAATCCACAGATTTACACAAATTAACACTGATGATATAGTTTTTTAAGTGAATATTTGAATTCATTTACAACTAATATCTTGTTAAACTTATCAATCTTTATTTTATATTTGTGCTCATTTGTGTGCATTTGTGGACAATAAATAACAACTCAAATACTTTATAGAACTTATAATTTTTCATTACCTATTCTAGTGACATCACCTATTCTATATAAAACTTTATAAATCAAATAACCCTGCTCATTAAATAACTTTTCCCAGCCATTTCTCTCTCCAGCAATATCATATGATTCTATCATTTTAGTTTCTCTATTTTCATAATAAGTATAATGCTTATTTATAGGCTTACCATCAAAAAACCGACCTTTATATAAAGTTTGTTTAGTTTTATAATTTTTTATTTCATATTTACCATTTAATATATCATTAGTAAATTCTACTTCATATAATAAATTATTTACTTTATAAATCCATTTATCAATTCTTTCATCATTATATAATTTACCTTTTGCTATCACATCACCATTAATATCATATTCT
>JAHDSP010000196.1 GCA_018432645.1 Bacteroidales bacterium
AAAATATAATATTAAAGCTAAAGCTTATGCCTTTGATGTGAGCGATTTCAATGCTTGTCAGGATTTCACTAATGAACTTTTAAAAGATTTCACCACAATTGATATTTTAGTAAATAATGCTGGCATCACTAGAGATAATCTTTTACTTCGTATGAGTGAGCAAGACTGGGATATGGTTATAAAAGTAAATCTAAAATCTGTTTTTAATATGACTAAAGCACTATTGCAACATTTTATGAAAAATCGTTCTGGTTCTATCATTAATATGGCAAGTGTAGTAGGAATAGGTGGTAATGCAGGACAAGCTAACTATAGCGCTTCCAAAGCTGGTATTATCGGGTTTACTAAAAGTATAGCCCAAGAAATAGGATCTCGTAATATTCGTTGCAATGCTATTGCTCCTGGTTTTATTGAAACTCCAATGACTGCTCAGCTACCTGATGATATTAGAAAAGATTGGATGAATAAAATTCCACTAAAAAGAGGTGGTACTCCAGATGATGTGGCTAATGTAGCACTATTTTTAGCTAGTGATTTGGCTAGTTATGTTAGTGGACAAGTGATAAATGTGTGCGGTGGCATGCGTATGTGAGGTATTCGTCTGTGATATTTTCTGTTTTATAACTATTTTATAGTAAATAATCGTATATTTTTTAAATTAATGATAAAACTGTGATAAAGACTTTTCCCTTTTCATTGAATTTTGTTTTAATAGCTAATCTATGAAAATCATACTACCTTATAGTCCTTGGTGGTTATTATTAATCGCTGTTATTTCAGTAGGATTAGCTATGCTGCTGTATTTCAAAAATCCTTATGATAGTCTATCTACTTTATGGAAAAAAATATTAATAGTTACTCGTAGCATTGCCTTTTTTTTACTATTTTTTTTACTTTTATCTCCTTTTATTGAGAAAAATAAAAAAATAATTTATCCTCCAGAAATAATTACTCTCATAGATAACTCTCAATCTATAAAGATAGATCCTTTATATACCTCCATGGAATCTACAATAAAGGAACTTCTGAATAAACACTCAAAAAATATATTTTTTGATAATTATTCTTTTTCAGATAAGATATCAAATGATTTAACATTATCTTTTGACGGGAAAGCTACTAATTTATTCGATGCATTGCAGTTAGCATTACAACAAGCAAAAGAAAAAGAAAACATAAAAGCTATTTTATTATTTACTGATGGTATAAATACTCAAAATAATGACCCTCATTTGTTATTTAATCAAATGAAAGTGCCAATTTATACGATAGGATTAGGAGATACTACTGTACATACAGATTTGCAAGTGAGCAAAATTCAATGTAATGACAAAATACCTATCGGTAGCACTTTCCCAATAGAGGTAGTACTAAATGCTAAACAAGCTAAAAGTAAATCATCTAAACTTCAGATTTTTTTGGATAATGAACTTATATATAATGAAATCATTAATATAAATTATGATAATTTTTCTAAAATAATAACGATACAATCAAAAGCTAATAATGAAGGACTACATAGAATTAAGGTAATGTGGGATAGAATAGATGAAGAAGAAAATATTATTAATAATACTGCGATTAAAACAATAGAATTTATTAAACAAAAATATAAAATAGGAATTTTATCATGTTCTACTCATCCAGATATAGGTGCTATCAATAGAGCTCTCAGTGGAATATTATTAAATGAAGTGCAATTAATTAGACCTGGCAAAGATCAGATACCTGATGATTTAGATGTTTTAATAATTTATCAACTCAATAGCAATTGCCTAAACAAGCAAAATATAGAACAGCTAAAAACATCTCATATTCCAATATGGCTTTTTATAGGTACTCAAACTCAGATACCACTATCCATATCATTTGTTCCATGGCTGGGTAATTTAGTTAATAGTAGCTACATAGAATCACAAGTGAAAGTAAATGAACAATTTCCATATTTTCAGTTATCTTATGATGAAATAAATTTTTTCGAAAATGCACCACCTATTATAACATTATATCCTCGAAATATTGTTAATAACAAATTTCCTATAATATTTTACCAAAAAATTGGCAACGTTACGAGTAATAATCCAGTGATGTTTTTTTATCAGTTAAACAATAAAAATATTGCAGTTTTTATAGGTGAGGGTATTTGGAGATGGCGTGTAGATGATTTAAAAAATAATTCTAATGTTTTTGATGCATGGGTAGCAAAAATTATTAATTACTTATTAAGTACTAGTAATAAAGATAGATTTAGAATTATAGCAGAATCAATATACCAAAGTACTGAAGCTATTAATCTACAAGCAGAATTATTAAACCAGAGCGGTGAACTCATTAATTCATCTGATATTGAAATTACTATTATTTCTAATAAAGGATTTTTGGGTAAATTTTTCTTTTCTCGAACGGGTAATGCTTATACATTGTCTTTAGGTCAATTACCACCAGATACATACACATACTCGGCTACAGCTTTATTAAAAGACAATCCATTGACAAGCAAAGGCAGCTTCACCGTTGAACAGTCTGATATAGAAATGCAAAATTTAACTGCTGATCATGAC
>JAHDSP010000180.1 GCA_018432645.1 Bacteroidales bacterium
AATGATCCAAATGTTTATACTTCTCAACAAACTAATAACTGGTATAGTTCACCAGTTCAAAAAAATTCAAATACTCAAAATGATTCCAAGACTATTGTAAAGCAAAGTACCACTAATACTGAAAGTACTGCTAGTGAAAACGCAAAATCTGGTGGTAAAAGCTGGATAGCAGCTTTGTTACTATGTATATTTTTAGGTGCTTTAGGTATACATAGATTTTATCTTGGTTATACATGGCAGGGGATAGTTCAGTTGTTGACTGGTGGCGGTTTTGGTATTTGGGCACTTATAGATTTGATTAGAATTATTACTAGAGATTTACAACCCAAAAATGGAAGGTATACTGATTAAAATAAGTTAACATAAGTTAAAAAAGCTGGCTATTTAGCCAGCTTTTTTTATTATATAAAAAATTGGTTCTATAACGTTTAGAGTGGATAAATTAATTAGGTTAATTATTTTACCACAAAGGGCGCGAAGATATTACACAAAGTTCACAAAGTACTAGATATTAACTTTGATTGTTAGGTCATAGTCATTAAAAATTATCAGGGCTAAAGCCCGATCAACATTTTTATTAAGTCCACGACCTTTAGGTCGTGGTTAATAGAAGTTGGAATTAGATAGGCTAATATGTAAGTTAGCAAATAGTTGTATAGCTCTGACCTTTAGGTCAGATAATAAATTAATAGATATTACATTTGACCTTAAGGTCGAAAAGCAAAGAGTAGTAGATTATTAACCCTGCCCTTTAGGGCAGGGTATGACATAAAAAGAGATATGGGCTTTAGCCCTGAAAAAAATCAGAACAACAGATTTCTAGCTGATTATTCCCCAAAATCCATTAACCCCAAAAATCACAGTTCGGACATTTTGCTCCGTGTTCTTTGTGCCTTCTTTGCGAACTCTGTGGTTAATATTTAACTGTCCAATAATAAAAAAATTCATTTCTATGGAATTAGTCTTTTTTAATCTATACACACTCAAAACGTTATAGAACCTGAAATTGCTATGCAATTTTCATTTTTACAAAAATTATTCCAAAAAATTTTCTTATTTTTGCGAGTGGAGTTTTTTATGGACATAAAAACAAAAAGATTTATAATAAAAGAAATACATTGGTAATGATATGACCAAAGAACAAAAATTTTATAAGGCACTGCAGGATGTCTTTAAGTTTTACTTTGATGCTACACCTGCTAACTATATGAAGCAATATTATGAAATGAGGTGTACATCATGATAATATTTCATGTTCATTATTGACATCAGGGGTTATGATTACAAATTTTAATT
>JAHDSP010000106.1 GCA_018432645.1 Bacteroidales bacterium
AAAATATAATATTAAAGCTAAAGCTTATGCCTTTGATGTGAGCGATTTCAATGCTTGTCAGGATTTCACTAATGAACTTTTAAAAGATTTCACCACAATTGATATTTTAGTAAATAATGCTGGCATCACTAGAGATAATCTATTACTTCGTATGAGTGAACAAGACTGGGACATGGTCATTAAAGTAAATCTAAAATCTGTTTTTAATATGACAAAAGCACTATTGCAACATTTTATGAAAAATCGCTCTGGTTCTATAATAAATATGGCAAGTGTAGTGGGAGTAGGTGGTAATGCAGGACAAGCTAACTATAGTGCTTCTAAAGCTGGTATTATAGGATTTACTAAAAGTATAGCTCAGGAGATAGGATCTCGTAATATTCGCTGCAATGCTATTGCTCCTGGTTTTATTGAAACTCCTATGACTGCTCAGCTACCTGATGATATTAGAAAAGATTGGATGAATAAAATTCCACTAAAAAGAGGTGGTACTCCAGATGATGTGGCTAATGTAGCACTATTTTTATCTAGTGATTTATCTAGTTATGTAAGTGGACAGGTGATAAATGTATGCGGTGGCATGCGTATGTAAAACACACATCTATAATATTATCTGTTTTATAACTAATTTATAGCTATTAATGCTATTTTTTAATTATTTATTAAATTGTGAAAAGAATTTTTCTTATTTACTTAATTATGTTTTTAATAGCTAATCTATGAAAATCATACTACCTTATAGTCCATGGTGGTTATTATTAATTATTGCTATATCAGTAGGATTAGCTATGTTGCTATATTTCAAAAATCCTTATGATAGTCTATCTATTTTATGGAAAAAAATATTATTAGTTACTCGTAGCATTACCTTTTTTTTACTATTTTTTTTACTTTTGTCTCCTTTTATTGAAAAAAATAAAAAAATAATTTATCCGCCCGAAATAATCACTCTCATTGATAACTCTCAATCTATCAAGGTAGATCCTTTATATACCTCCATACAACCCACAATACAGGAATTTTTCAATAAATATTCTAAAAACATAATTTTTGATAATTATTCTTTTTCAGATAAGATACAGAATAATTTAACTTTTTCTTTTGATGGTAAAGCCACTAATATATACGATGCATTGCAGCTAGCATTAAGGCAGGCAAATGAAAAAGAAAACATAAAAGCTATTTTATTATTTACTGATGGCATAAATACTCAAAATAATGACCCACATTTACTATTTAATCAAATGAAAGTGCCGATTTATACGATAGGATTAGGAGATACTACGGTACATACAGATTTGATAGTTAGTAAAATCGAATGTAATGACAAAATACCTATCGGCAGCACTTTCCCTATCGAGGTAGTACTAAATGCTAAACAAGCTAAAGGCAAATCATCTAAACTTCAGATTTTTTTAGATAATGAGCTTATATACAATGAAATTATTAATATAAATTATGATAATTTTTCTAAAATAATAACGTTGCAATCAAAAGCTAATAATGAAGGACTACATAGAATTAAAGTTATTTGGGATAGAATAGATGAAGAAAAAAATATTATTAATAATTCTGTGATTAAAACAATAGAAATTATTAAACAAAAATATAAAATAGGAATTTTATCATGTTCTACTCATCCAGATATAGGTGCTATCAATAGAGCTCTCAGTGGAATATTATTAAATGAAGTGCAATTAATCAGACCAGGTAAAGACCAGATACCAAATGATTTGGATGTTTTAATAATTTATCAACTCAATGGCAACTGTTTAAGCAAGCAAAATATAGAACAGCTAAAGGCATCTCATACTCCCATATGGCTTTTTATAGGTACTCAAACTCAGATACCACTGACCACATCATTTGTTCCTTGGTTGGGTAATTTAGTTAATAGTAGCTATATAGAATCACAAGTGAGAGTAAATGAACAATTTCCATATTTTCAATTATCTTATGATGATATAAATTTTTTCGAAAATGCACCACCTATTATGACATTATATCCACGAAATATTGTTAGTAACAAATTTCCTATTATTTTTTATCAAAAAATCGGTAACGCTATTAGTAATAATCCAGTGATGTTTTTTTATCAGTTAAATAATAAAAATATTGCAGTTTTTATAGGTGAAGGTATTTGGAGATGGCGAGTAGATGCTTTAAAAAATAATTCCCATGTTTTTGATTTATGGGTAGCTAAAATTATTAATTATTTATTAAGTACTAGTAATAAAGATAGATTTAGAATTATAGCAGAATCAATTTACCAAAGTACTGAAGCTATTAATATACAAGCTGAACTATTGAACCAAAGTGGTGAACTTATCAATTATCCTGATATCGAAATTACTATTAATTCTAATAAAGGATTTAGAGGTAAATTTTACTTTTCTAGAATTGGTAATGCTTATACTTTGTCTTTAGGTCAATTACCACCAGATACATACACATACTCGGCTACAGCTTTATTAAAAGACAATCCATTGACAAGCAAAGGCAGCTTCACCGTTGAACAGTCTGATATAGAAATGCAAAATTTAACTGCTGATCATGAC
>JAHDSP010000426.1 GCA_018432645.1 Bacteroidales bacterium
TGTCTCCTTTTAAGCTCATATAATATCTTTAACTGTTCTGATATCGTCGATTGCTCAAATAATTCTATTATTCGCTCTATTTTATCCATGTTTTTCTTTTTTTTGTAAAATTACAACATTTTTTTTTAATAGAGCCATTCTTATAATTCATAATATAATTTTCTTTAGAGATGAGTTTGGACGATATGAATAAAATTAATTTATTACAAAGTATAATTGACGAATTAAACGAAAACGCTTGCAAGGAAAAAGCTCAACATCACTTGAAATTTTTTAAAACTGGTTCTGGTGAATACGGAGAAGGCGATAAATTTATTGGTGTGAATGTTCCTATTCAGCGTAAAATTGCTAAAAAATATTACAGAGAATTAAATCTAAAGGAATTGAAAAAATTATTAAGAAATGAAATTCACGAATACAGGTCAACAGCTCTTTTTATGCTTTGTTACAAATTTGAGAAAGCAACAGAAAATGAAAAAAATTCTATAGTAAACTTGTATCTCGATAATTTAGCTTATGTCAATAACTGGGATTTAGTTGACACCTCCGCTCCTACTATACTTGGTGGTTTTCTATTTGATAAAAACAGATCTTTACTTTACGATTTAGCTAACTCCAACGACCTTTGGAAACAGCGTATTGCAATCATTGCTACGTTGTACTTTATTCGTCGCAATGATTTCTATGATACACTCGCAATTTCCGAGATATTGCTTCTTAATCATCATGACTTGATTCACAAGGCTGTAGGATGGATGATTAGAGAAGTTGGTAAAAGAGACAAAGATGTAGCAATTACTTTTTTGCTAAAACATTACACTGAAATGCCCAGAACCATGCTAAGATACGCCACAGAAAAATTTGATGAAGATTTACGTAAACAATTTCTAAAAAAGGAAATAAATAAAACCATCCTGTCACAATCACCACGCATAATAATTTAGCAATTTTATTTTTTTCTCTTAATTTTGCATTTCTTTAATATGATTATTTAATATTTTTTAGCGAGATGAATGAAAATGTATATGTTTTAGCTCTTAAGTTTATTCCTAAGATAGGAAATATAACTGCAAAAAAACTCATTGAATTATTCCCAAATTTAGAATTATTGTTTTCATTATCATCTATAGAATTGCAAAACCGCTTTTCCTTGTCTCCATTACTAGCTAATACTATAAATAAATACAAAACAACAGCTCTTCAAAAAGCAAAATCAGAGATAGAGATATCTCAGCAAAATGATATTAGTATCATAACTATCAATAGCATAGATTACCCTAGTAAATTAAAAGAATGTATAGATGCTCCTATTTCTTTGTTTATCAAAGGTGATTTACCAGCTATAGACAAGTCTATTTCTTTTGTAGGTACGAGAAAGGCATCATATTATGGCAGGGATATTACAGAAAAGTTAATAAAGGAGGTGAGTGTAATATCGCCAACTATTGTAAGTGGTTTAGCCATAGGTATAGATACTTTTGCTCATAGGACTGCTCTAAATCATAATTTACCTACAATAGCTGTATTAGGTCATGGATTTTCTATTCTTTATCCTCCCGAGAATGCTAATTTAGCTAAAGAAATAATAAATAATAATGGTTGTTTGGTTACAGAATATTTATACAACGAGCCTCCACTGAAACAGCATTTCCCTGAAAGAAATAGAATAATAGCTGGACTTTCTGATGGTGTAGTAGTTGTGCAAACAAAAGAGCGAGGAGGTGCATTGATTACCGCTAATATTGCATTTTCTTATAATAGAGCCGTATTTGCTGTGCCAGGTAATATTACTGATCCATTAGCTCAAGGTTGTCTAAATCTCATAAAACATTATAAGGCAGAATTGATAACTGAAGGTAATGATATTTTGAAAACATTAAATTGGGATCTGATGCCTTTTAATAATCAATCTACTAGTGCTATTCCTTTTCCACTGAGCCAAGATGAAGAAAAAATATATCAATTTCTATTAAATGAAGGTGATAGCAGCATAGACCACATATGCAATAGCCTAAATATCGGAATAGATGTAGTGTCTATGGCACTTTTAAATTTAGAATTTGCAGAAATCATTCAATCCCTTCCTGGTAAAAGATATCGTATTGCTAAATGTATCAAAATTGATTGATATTATTTTATTATTAATTACAATAAATTTTTATTATCTTTGCAATCATGAAAACTCAACAATATTTAGTCTCAGCACGTAAATATAGACCTACAAGATTTGACGAAGTAGTAGGCCAAGAGGTTATAATAAAAACATTAAAAAATGCTATCAAAACCAATCAATTAGGACAAGCATTTTTATTTACAGGTCCTAGAGGTATTGGCAAAACTACTACTGCACGTATTTTTGCAAAAACAATTAATTGCGAAAATATCACACCAGATGGTGAAGCTTGTAATGAGTGCCCATCGTGTATTTCGTTTAATCAAAATAATTCTTACAATATTTATGAATTAGATGCAGCCTCTAATAATAAAGTAGATGACATAAGAGCCTTGATAGATCAGGTAAATATTCCACCACAAATAGGTAAATATAAGGTTTATATTATCGATGAAGTGCATATGCTGTCTGATAGTGCCTTTAATGCTTTTTTGAAAACATTAGAAGAGCCTCCCTCATATGCTAAATTTATTTTGGCTACTACTGAACGACATAAAATATTACCTACTATTCTGAGCCGTTGTCAAATATATAATTTCAAAAGAATTTCAAACGAAGATATAGTAAAACATTTAGAAAAAATTGCTAAAGATGAAAATATTCCTTATGAAGTGGAAGCTCTACACGTGATAGCAGAAAATAGCGATGGTGCTCTGCGCGACGCATTGAGTATGTTTGATCAATTAGCTTCTTTTGGCGAAGGTAAAATTTCTTATAGCACTGCTATAGAAAATCTCAATGTGGTAGATTATGATCTCTATTTCCAATTGACAGATAATTTATTAAAAGGAGATTTATCTAAAACTCTTATGCTTGTCGATCAAATCATATCTAATGGATTCGAACCTATTCATATTATTAAAGGATTAGCAGAACACATTAGAAATTTACTTTTCATTTCTATGAATACTACTATAGATCTTTTAGAAATCAGTGAAGCACATAAGCAAAAATTGGTTAGTCAGGTGAAATATTGCTCATATGATTTTTTATCTAATATTCTCAAAATATTATCTGAGGCTGATGTATCATATATGAATACACAAAATAAAAGATTACTGTTAGAGGTTTCTCTGCTAAAAATCATTGATAGCAATAAAAAACCTATTAGTGACAAAGCTACTTCTATTCCTACTAATACATTAAATTTAGATCCTAATAAAAATTCTATTAATACACAAAATATTACTAAAAATTCTCAAAATATAAATATTAATAATACTCAGAAAATTGATAATCCATCAAAATATGCTAATGGCATTAGTACATCTAAAA
>JAHDSP010000139.1 GCA_018432645.1 Bacteroidales bacterium
ACAGCTGGCCTTAATCCCATATCAGAAGCAGCTTTTGCCATAGGAATAGAAGCTCCCATATCTACACAAGAATTTATAGCTTCGAATGGAGGAGTAGCTCCTAATGTATAGCAACCAATATCACTAAATACTCTACCTTTAGAATAATCTTTCAGAGCTTCATTGAGAGCATTATATGAATCTATATGTGAGCATCCAGGACAAAATGATGGTGGCCTACCAACTACAAAAGTAGGTATATCTTTACCTTCTATATCAGGTAATCCTAATGCTTGGGCTACAATGTTTGGATTTAGTTCGCCCTCTCTAGGTAGCAATCCAGTCAATTTGCCTTCCACTTTTAAATTATCACATAAAAAACTTGTTAGCATTTTTTCAATGAATGGATATCCTTCTTCTATCACTATTAATCTATCTACTTCTTTATATAATTTTTTAATCATTTTTTCTGGAATAGGATATTGAGATATTTTTACAATAGGGTAGGGATTAGCACCATGAAAGTTTTCCATCACATAGTTAAAAGCAATACCAGAAGCGATGATACCAATAGATTTATCATTACCATTTATATATTGATTAAATGTAGAGTTTTCACTTTCTTCTAATAAAGAAAGTTGAATTGATAAAACTTTAGACCATCTTTTGCGTGCTAAAGCAGGCAAAAGTATATACTGTTTTAGATCGTTAGGCAGGGAAATTTGATTTTGTGGTAAAGATTCTTTACGTAACACACCAGCTCTGGAGTGAGCTACTCTAGTAGTAATACGAAGTAATACAGGTAAATGAAATTTCTCGCTTAATTGAAAACCATAATAGCACATATCATAAGCCTCTTGCTGATTAGAAGGTTCTAATATAGGTACATGAGCGAAATCGCCATAAAATCTATTATCTTGCTCATTCTGTGAAGAATGCATAGATGGATCATCAGCAGTAACTACTATCATTCCACCATTAGCACCTGTAAGTGCAGAATTAATGAAAGCATCTGCTGCAACGTTTAAGCCCACATGCTTCATAGCAACGATCGTTCTTTTTCCAACGTAGCTAGCACCTATAGCAGCTTCTACAGCAGTTTTTTCATTAGCAGTCCACTCAGCTACTATTCCTTTTTGCTTAGCTTCTTTGCTATCAATTAAATATTCTAAAATTTCAGATGATGGAGTTCCAGGATATGCGTAGGCTCCTGACACACCAGCATCAATGGCTGCCTGAGCAATGGCTTCATCACCAAGTAACAATAATTTATTAGGAGTCATATTTTTTTCACAAAATTAATATTTAATATTAATAAAACCAAACTTAAATAATTTAAGGGAAATGTAGTATAATGTGAAGTAATAAATGAGTTTATGGGGAGTGGATAGATATAAAAAGGGGTTTGTTAATTATAAATTTTTGTTATACTTAACAGTATGTTATTCATATCTTTGACTTACTATCTCTCTGTACTTGTCCCACGCCCATCTATCGTGGGATGACAGGTTTAGTAATCTGCCAATATCAGGATATATCAATTCTTTTAGATACTTATTCATTATCACAAACCACATTAGGTAGCTTTGCAAATACTTCGTAGCCACTCCATGAAATCTACTCAGCCATATCTTAAAATCACTTATTTTGCTCTCGACTATCTTGACACTATACATCCCTCGCTTAATCTGCTTTTTATTAACTATAACCTTTTTACTTTGC
>JAHDSP010000121.1 GCA_018432645.1 Bacteroidales bacterium
ATAATAGAATCACCAAGCAAAAAGGTATTAATTAGACGTAAAACAAAAGGATTAGCAGTTTATAGCTTAAACATAGCAGAGAAAAAGATAAATAATTTCCTAATTTGGATGATGAGATTCAGAGGAGTAGCTACAAAGTATCTACAGAACTACCTAATGTGGTTTGTAGTGATGAATAAGTACTTGAAAGATAAGGTAGAGTCAGACATTGGGCGACTATTGAACTTGTCATCTCACGATAGGTGGGCGTGGGAGCGGTATTGGAGTTTGATAAAGTTGAAATATTGATATAATACTTAATTTTAAACAATTAAAAATTGTTATTTATTCAAAACCTTATTTTTCAATTAATTTTAACATTTATATACTCCCTTAAAATTAAAAAGGAGTTAAAAAAATTTTTTTTAACTCCCAAATATTGAAATTGTTTATCAGATATAATTTATTGTTTATTTGTTTCTTCAGTTTTTTTATTTTCTTTTAATTTAAGAAAATCATCATATGTTATGTCTTTTTCGACAATCTTACATTTATCTAACATTAAGTTAGCAATTTTTTTACTTAATATATTAACCCTGGCATCTTCAAATGACTTCTCATCTTCAAACAAATGTTCTAAGGCATGGTGTACCATTTCATGCTTTGATTCATCAGCTTCCAATTCTTCATGAGTCAAGTTATACATAGATGCTACATGATCTTCATAATCATCCATTTCTACTTTAATATTATATTTTTTAGCTAATAAATTTGTAAAATGTTCGCGTTTTATATTCTCGATAAAAGAATCTAAATTAGCAGCTATTTGTTCCTCGCTTAGGCCATCTTTTTTATCTTTATTTGCTTTCTTTATTTGATTAAATAGAATGTCTTTAGGTAAATCTATAGAATATTGAGATAAGAAATAATCAGTCAGTTGATCTACCATATTTGCTAGGCTGGCTTCGTAATAATTTTTAGCTAATAATTCAGAGATTGCACTTCTAAACTCTTCCTCTGATTGAATATTTTTATTTGGAAAAACTTTATCAAATAATTCTTTATTGAGCTCTGGAAGTTTATTATTAAAAGCCATTAAAAGGCTAACTTTAATTTTTTTATCTCCATCAACAATTTGAGGATCATTAGGGAATAAATAATTATTGGCATCTTCAATAGAATTAAATAGATCCAATAAATTAATTTCTAAAGGATTTTCACTAGTTAAATCTTTGATAGCATCTAGCTTTAAATTAGTTTCTTTATTAGGTTCAATATTAATAAATTTTTTCACTTCAGGATCATCTAGTTCAATATTAATAAAAGCAAAATCAGCACCATCTAGAGCATTAGTATCTTTCATTTCAGCAAATTCTTTTCTCATATTTTCAATAACTCTATCTAATTGCTCATCAGTGATAATGAAATTATATTTAGTTATTTCTATGTTTTCAGGGAAGTCAATATCTAAATTAGGGAGCTCAATAAATTGGAAATTAATTTTAAAATTAGTATCATTTTCGAAATCTGCATTATTAGGATTAATAATTGGCTCACCAACATATGAAATTTCATTTTCTTTTAAAAAATCTTGAAATAAATTATAGGCTTTTTGCAAAACTTCTTCACTCAATACACTAGCTTTGTAACGTTTTTCCAGTAAAGATATAGGAGCTTTTCCTGGTCTAAATCCTGGAATATTTGTAGATTGACCTAATTGTTTAATTTTTTTAATATATTCATCTTTATAATCTTCAGGTTCTAGATTGATAGTTACATCGGATAGATTATTTTCTTTTTGTGTTTTTTCTATTTTCATTTTTAAATAATTAAAAAATTAATAATTCGAATTTTAAAAAAATGCGGATGAAGGGACTCGAACCCCCACGCCTTGCGGCACCAGATCCTAAGTCTGGTGCGTCTACCAATTCCGCCACATCCGCTTAAAAAAATATTTTGCAAAATTAAATTATTTTTTTGATATAATAAAAATTAGTTAACGAATATTATGGTTCTATAACGTTTTGAGTGGGTAAAGATTAAAAAATAGTAATTTTAAAAAAATGAATTTTATTTATTATTAAACAGTTGAATATTAACCACAAAGTTCTCAAAGAAGGCACAAAGGACACAGAGAAAAAATGAAAGAGAATGATAAACTTTAATGTTATTTTATTAAAAGATGGAATTAAAAGAGTTATAAATGGCACTTTGTGAACTTTGTGTAGTATCTTGGTGCCCTTTGTGGTAAAATAATTAACCCATAATAAACGTTATAGAACCAAAAATTGATTTTTTATTAAAAATAAATTCTTATATTTGCATA
>JAHDSP010000313.1 GCA_018432645.1 Bacteroidales bacterium
ATTATCAAAGAATTAAGATTCTATCAACTGCTCCCATTTGTCCCAGATGTGATTGCGAATATGTAACTAAAGCTGGTAAGAGTGATGGCAGACAAGTCTATAAATGCAAAAAATGTGGCTATAGATTTAGAGAAACTGCCAAATCACTTGTCTATTATTCTCATAAATACTACCTTTTAATGGATTATATAAAATGCATGCTTGAGGGTAAAAGCCTCAGAGCATGCGCTAGAGAAGTTGGCATTAGTTTACCAACTAGTTTTAAATGGAGACATAAGATTCTATCTGCTATCCAAGGATTAGAAGGAGGAATTAATTTCTCTGGAATAACAGAAACTGACGAATTATTGATGCAATATTCTGAGAAAGGTCGCAAATTTAAAACATTAGAAGAAAAAGAACAAGCTGTGAAATCTGTTCATCCTAATGTAGCTGTATTAGTAATAACAGATAGAGAGGGAAATTTACTTTTCAAACACATGGGAGAAAATAGGGTTCAGAACACTCAGATAAAAGCAGAGTTAAAGCGACGAGTATCAGAGAAAAATTTGATATGTTTTAAACCTAACGAAGAGTTCCAGCAAGCAGTGGCAGAATCACCAAGCAAAAAGATATTAGTTAAATCACCAACCAAAAAGGTATTAGTTAGACGAAAAACAAAAGGATTAGCAGTTTATAGTCTAAATGTAGCAGAGAAAAAGATAACTGATTTTCTGGTTTGGATGATGAGATTCAGAGGAGTGGCTACAAAGTATCTACAGAACTATCTTATGTGGTTTGTAGTGATGAATAAGTACTTGAAAGCCAACGTAGAATCAGATATTGGGCGACTATTAAACTTGTCATCGCACGATAGATGGGCGTGGGAGCGGTATTTTAGATTAATGAAATTAAAATATTAAAATATCATGTAAAGTTTAATAAAAATTTTATTTATATCCCTATTACCTCCTTCACCTCCCTTAAAATTTAAAAAAAATGTTTATTTTATAAATGTACCTTTATATCCTTACCATTAAATCAATCCCAGACTTACAATTTGATTAGCATTATTATTTTTATCTAATCTCTCCGTTTATTATCACTTTCTCTACTTTATTAGCAGCAAAATGATAAGGAATGAAATCTAAATTTTTGACATCACTATTTAAAATTAGAAAAGATGCTTTTTTACCTTTTTGTATGCTGCCAAGTTGATTTTCTATTTCTAATGCATAAGCAGCATTATAAGTAATAGCATTGATAGCTTCTACAGGTAATAATTTTTGATAAATTGTTGCTAAAGCAATAGCAAATTGTAAATTACCAGATGGGCTAGTACCTGGATTATAATCACTAGCTATTACTAGTGGTAGACCAGCATCTATCATTTTCCTCGCAGGAGCGAATGGTATTTTGAGGAAAAATGATACTTGTGGTAAAACTGTTGGCAAAGTGTCGCTAAGTAGCAGTGCACTTATTTCTTCATCTTCTATACGTTCTAAATGATCAACAGATACAGCATGGTGAGCTATACCTAATTGCACTCCACCATTATTACTCATTTCACTTACATGTATTCTAGGTTTTAAGCCATACTTAACTGCTGCATTTAATATAGTATCTGTCTCTTCTAATGTAAAAAAACCTTCATCACAAAATACATCTACATATTCAGCTAGACCTTGATCAGCAACAGCTGGTAACATTTCAGAAATTATTAAATCAATATATTCATTCCTATTTTCTTTATATTCCATCGGTATTGCATGTGCTCCGAGAAAAGTAGATTTGATAGGAAGTTTAGTATAATCTTTTAATCTTTTAATGACTCTTAACATTTTTAATTCACTTTCTAGAGAAAGCCCATAACCACTTTTGATCTCTAAAGCTACTGTTCCATAATTTATAACCTCATTAATTCTCTTTAATGCAGCATCAAAAAGTTCTTCTTCAGAGGTTGTTTGCACTTTTTTGGCAGAGTTTAATATACCACCACCTTTTTTAGCTATTTCTTCATAACTATATCCTTGCAATTTCATGATAAACTCTTCCTCTCTCCATTGAGCAAAAACTAGATGAGTATGGGTATCTATAAAGCCTGGGATAACAAATTGATTTTTTACATCATATATATTATCATAATTATTATAAATTTCTGCAATATTACCTAAATCATTCATTTGTCCATAGTCAACAATAGTGTCTCCTGCTATAGATAAATAAGCATTATCTAATTTATCTATTCTACTCATTTCTGCTCCTTTTAGTGGTCTTTTAGGATATAAATCGCTAACACCTATTAGTGAACCAATATTGATATACAAATTTTTCTTTTTCATAATTTTTTATAATTTTTTACAAAATAATAAAATTTAATTTTTTACAAAAGGTTGAATAGCTCGTTTAAAAATACCTTTAGTGTATGCTATTGTCATGCCATAATTAGATACAGGTATGCCCGCATCTATTGCTGGTCTCAATCTCAGCTCCAATTGTTTACGAGTAACTACACAACCACCACATTGTATTACCATAGCATACTCATTGATATTTTTAATATTTTCTAAACCGCTAACTATTTTGAATTCTAATTTTTTGCCCGTATATTCAGATAGCCATCTTGGTATTTTAACCCTTCCTATGTCGTCATCGCAGGTTACCTCATGAGTACAACTTTCAAG
>JAHDSP010000172.1 GCA_018432645.1 Bacteroidales bacterium
AGCTCGTTATAGAATTCTGTATTTAGAGTATTACTGTCATTGGCAAAAGGTAACTTGAGCAAATGCTGTGGAGATAAAAGCTTGTAAAGTTTGATGATTTCATCATCATTATTTGTGTTTATAGCATTTATATTGAAATGTGCTGCTTCTATCTCATCAGTAGATAGATTTATGTGGTTTTCGATGATCTGATAAGCCATCGGTACATTAATATTAACAGTGGCATCATTGTTCCAATTCAAGTATTTTTCTTTGAAATTGTCATCCTCAAAAAATAATTTTTCAAATTCTCTAGCATCGAAGACAAACCAATCTAAACCATTAGTAGCTATTAGATGTTTGATAGTGATATTGCCTTTTAATCTCTCTTGCATATAATAATGCACTAGCTCCCACATTGCTTTTTTGTTGAGATTGTTTGTAGATATCATTTCAGTATTGTTTTGTGGAGTTTTTAGTTCAAATATCACCTCTACATTATTTTTTGAAATTTCTTTATTTAGAATTGCTAAATCTATATTGCGGTGAATATCTATTTGATTATTATTATAGAAGGTACTTGTCAGTAAATCTCTAATTTTTAATTTTAATGATTCCTCTCTCTGTTGTTTATCATTTGCAAGTAGATTAACAGTTGTGATAAAATTATCTAATGATTTTTTGAGATTATCGAGTTGTGATTTTGCAATACTTTGGTTGTAATATCCTATATTTTGTTTTTTTAGTTTATCATCTAATGATAATAAATTTATATGAAGCATAAAAAATTTTTTACAAATATATTGAATAAATTTTTACTTAATTTACTTTTCTTTGTCAACCACACAAAGAAAAGTAACAAAAGAAAGGTCTCCGCTGGGGAAATGATTTGATAAAACTACGCAATCACCTCTGGGGGTTTACAAACTCGCAAGCTTCAGCTTGCTCAAACAGTGTAAACCCTTCTGTCCAACGCGGCTTGCTTGTTTTATGGCAAATCATTTCCCAATGCGGATGAGACAATGCGTTTTATAAATATAAAACTACTATTTAGTTTTCACTGAAAAGTGAAAACCTAAGATTTCACAGATTGACAAATAATAAATACAATCCCAAAATCCTTTAATCTCAAAAATCCCAGTTCAGACAATAAATAGCAGATTAATAACCCTGACCTTTAGGGCAGGGAATAACAAAGAAAGAGGATTGGGCTTTAGCCCTGAAAAACAAACAAGAATAATAGCTTAAATATAGTTTAATTTTCGTAAATTATATTTTTTCTAAAATCATTGCTATACCTTGACCTACACCGATGCACATAGTAGTGAGAGCTCTTTTTAAATTATTTCGTTTTAATTGATATACAGCAGTAGTTACTAGTCTGGCTCCAGACATTCCCAATGGATGACCGAGAGCTATTGCACCACCTTGTGGATTAATGCGTAGGTCATCATCTTGTAATTGCCAACTTCTGATACATGCTAATGATTGGGCCGCAAAAGCTTCGTTTAGTTCGATTAAATCCATATCATCAAAACTCAAATTTAACTTTTCCAATAATTTATTAGTAGCTGGCAC
>JAHDSP010000323.1 GCA_018432645.1 Bacteroidales bacterium
GATTTTGCTACTGCACATTATTTATTTAGCTCTACCTGGCATCATTTCCCTGATAATACGATACATTTGATTTCGATTAATTCTAATATTCCTCCAGAAAATGGATTCCTTTATATTCGAGGTTTTAATCATCATTTTATTTGTCCCAATAATGGTGTTCTTTACCATTTTATTAATAATAATTTTTTGGATTTATCAATTTATAAAATCAAAAATGAAACAATCAATTATAGTTCTTTTTATGAATTAGAATATTATATCTTTGCTATTACTAATATATGTAATAGAATAGAAATAAATAGCTGGACTACTCCAATAACTGATGAAAAATTGATAATACCATATTTTTTTCCTAAACCTCAATTTAATAATAATGTAGCAACTGGAGAAGTAATACACATTGATAATTTCGGAAATATTATCACAAATATTAATTTTGATTTTTTCAGCACTAATCTAATGAATAATAAATGGCAAATTTCTCTAAGGCATTATAAAATTTATAATCTGTATAATGGTTATATAGATGCAAATGATCAAAATATATTTGCATTTTTTAATAGTCAAAATTTACTCGAGCTTGGTATAAAAGGATACAATGCTAGTGAGCTATTAGGAGTCAAAAAAGGAGATAAAATTTATATTACGATTATCACTTAGCTTTTTTGATATTCTCTAATAATTCATTATAATATTTTTTGAGAAATCTTTTAGAAGGAAAGTAGAAAGAAATCGTATTATTTTTAAAATCTATTTTGGCATTAAATAAAGATAATAAATCTATACCTAAGACAGCATCAAATGATTTGAAATTTTCTAATGAACTTTGATTTTTTATAAAAGAAAAATTAGTAGCTACTACTAAAATATTATTTAATAATTTATCACCAATCAAGAAATTTTTGATAGGAACGATAGCAACTTCCTTAATAGTATCACTGAAAGTGATGATAGGATTTTCATTCAAATTAATGCATTGACTAAAACTTTCTAATTGCTTAGCGAGCTCTATGGAAATGACAGTATTAGTAGCTCCAGTATCTATCAAAAAATCCACAGCATGATCATCTATGGTTAAATTAACAAAATAATGAGCTCCGCTCATATCATATGAATGTTTAAAAATAGGAAGAGTAATCATAAAAATGTATTAAAAAAAATTAAAATCTCATGCTAAGACTAATGCTAGGCATTGCAGGTAATTGATAAACTGTTTCGCCCGTTACTCTATCAATGTAGAATATATTTTTTCTATTATATACATTGGAAATACTAGCGACAGCATCTAAAGTTACAGTTTCAGAGATATGAAATTTATGAGTGTAGCTGATGTCTAGCCTATGATAAGTAGGTAATCTGCCATTATTAATATCGCCATATAAAATTCCTAAAATATCATTAGTACTTAAAATATCATTGTTTAAATTAGTAAAAGTAGCTTGAGGATAATAGCCTGCAGTTTGAGTAAAAGCAAATCCAGAGCCGAAGTTCCACCTTAGAGATACTTCATTATTATTTAATTTGCCCCATTTATAAGTTGACAAGAAATTAAGATTATGACGTCTATCATAATGTGGTGGATAAACTGTATAACCATCATCTCTATGTATAAAACCTAATGAATATGCTATCCAAATATAAATAGATTTTTTTTCATATTTCACGGACACATCTACACCCCAAGCATCACCAGACTCTATAATAAAATCTTTTTTTAGCTCGTCAGGTTTATCAGAATATTGTTCGATATCATCGTAGATTTTATTTCTATTGAGGTTTTGTAAAATAGAAAAGTTTTTAAAATACGGTTCTATATTAATAGCAATATAATTATTAGGATTTATTTCGAAACCTAAAATAATATGTTGAGCTTTTTGTAGACGAGAATTGACTGGTTCATCTTTATAAGTATCTGGCAGATTATCACTACCTGATAAAAAGCCATAGAATAAGTTCACTACATCTCTATCATCTGAAGCACTTATAAGATTTTGAGAATAAAGACCTGCAGCAAATTTAATTCTAAATTTGTCAGATAAATTATATTTAAGAGCTAATCTAGGCTCTGGTGAAACTTCTGATAAGCTACCATAATATTGAAAACGAAAACCAGGTTCTATAATAAATTTTTTAGCAAAAATTTTACCTTTAACAAAGACACCTATTTCGGTAGTATTTTCTACCTGACTTATCAAACGCAAAGCTTCTGTATAGTATTGAAAATCTGTTTTGTAACCATATAACTCTATACCATAGTTGATTTGAGAATTTTTTTGAAAATAATTAGTTATATTTAGACCAAGATTAAATCCATTAATATCAGATTCTTTAGGTAAATTAGTAGGATCTGTGAGAGTGATAACATAGTCTGAGTATGAAAATCTAAAATTCAAAAGAGAAAGATTTCCCTCAGGAAGAATAAAAAAATTAGTACCTATGCCATTAGATTTCCATTTAAAATCAGCTATATTACTATATTTTACATGATCATTAAAATTAAATCCATTCACAAATATTTTAGAACCATTAGGCATAGAATAGGTTATTTTACCGTAAAAATCTTGGTAATCAAAAGGTAAGCCATCCTCTTCAATATATTTATAAAATACTTTAGAAGATTGTGGTAAATAAGAATTTTTAGCAGACAATACAAAGGTAAGAGTACCTTTATTAGGGTCATTATTCAAATTACGAATAATAGGTCCTTCTAATAGAACATTAGCACCAAAAGTAGATAATCCAACCATACCAGAAAACTTTCTAGCATTACCATCTCTGAAATTAATATCCATAATAGATGAAATCCTATCACCATATTCAGCATTGAAGCCACCCGTATAAATATCAGCATTACGTATCAGCTCTGTCTCTATCACAGAGAATAAACCTATAGAGTGAAAAGGATTATAAACAGTGATGCCATCAAGTATCATTTTATTTTGTACAGGACTACCACCACGTATATACAGCTGCCCACCTTGATCACCAGTAAAAATAACTCCTGGTAAAACTTGAATGTATTGAGCAATATCTGGCATACCAATAGATGGTAAACTTGAAACTTGCTTGGCGGTTAATTTAATTACCGAAGTTTTAGTTTCTAGAGTATCTTCACTATGCATAGCTGTTACTTCAACTTTTTGCAAATTTATCGATCTCTCACTTAAATAATATTTTCTTGAAATAATATCTCCTGCTTTCAGATTAATCTCTTCTTGCAGAGTATCATAACCAATAGTTGTAATTTTCAAAGTATAAGTACCAGGTTTAATGCCAGTAATAACAAAATATCCATTAATATCTGTGCTAGAACCATAGCTAGTGCCTGCTAAATAAACATTAGTAAATAATATAGGCTCACCTGTTGCTTTATTATAAACAAATCCTCTAATTGTGGCTGATTGACTATAAATATTTATAGATAAAAACACAAATGTCATCAAAATCAAACTTATTTTTCTCATTGTATATCAAAAAATTAGTAATTATTGCACAAAGATAAAAGAATTTTTAGAATTTTAAGCAAAATTTTTAAACTATGTTAAACTATTTTGAATACCTTTCAACAATTGCTTGTTTTGTCTCAAAGTTTATTTATTATTCTATTTTGCTAGATAATGGATTACGTAAATTTTCATATTCATACAATTCTGCTCTAACGTTTCCTAATCGTATTTTGGCTGTTACATAGATAGGAATTTGATTATGATCAGCAGTGAAATATGCTTTAATAGCATAAGGATCTTTAAAAACATTGCCTACTTGCACTTCTGGCATAACATAATAACAATCAAAGGTTCCATTTTCTATTTTTATTTTTTCTTTACCACCAAAAACCACCTTCGATGTGTAAATTTCATCTTCAAAAATATATTTTACTTCAAAAATATCACCTGGTTTCATTTTAGAAAAATCGAAATTCCTTCCCCAATAAATCGCTGAAATCATATCTTGCATATAAGGCTCTATTGTAAAAACTGAATTTGTATTTTTTATTTTATTAATAAATTGAGCTTGATTATTAAATTGATTTATGTTTGTCTGTTGGTCAGCTCTAAATTTACCTTCTTTTGCTTTTCTCAAAAATACCCACGGTACTAGAGCCAAGGTATCTATGTAAGTATCAAATCTATCATCCACATATATTGCCCAATCCCATTTTTTAAATGTTTTGCCACTAACAATAGCATGGTAGCAAGGTCTATTATTTATATATTCTACATTAGGTGAAACCATCAATGTAGCATATGCAGCAAATATTTTCCCAGTAATAAATGAATCAAAATAAACTACATATGTTAATTTTTCTCCTTGCTTAAAAGCTTTATTATTTATTTGTTTCAATTCTTGTGAATGAATATTTAAAACAGATAATACCATAGATATAAATAAAATCACTTTTTTCATAATTCTTTTTTGTGAAAACTTAAAACAAACTTTGTGCCAATAAAAGATATTTATGATTTTTTTGTATTTTTGTATTAATAAAACTACAATCTTATGAAAGAAGAAATAACTCATGAAGGAGTTATAACACAAATAAAAAAAGATACTATAGAGGTAACGGTACGAGCTACAGGTGCTTGTGGATCTTGTGAGCTAAAAAATACTTGTATTTCTACCGAAAGTGCCGAAAAAAAAATAATTATCTCTCGTGAAGGGTACGAAGATTATAAAATTGGTGATAATGTCATTATTAGCTCTACAACTAATCAAGGCTATATGGCTGTTATTTTAGTTTATGTTTTACCAGTAATATTAATGGTGGCATTGTATTTCATAAGTTTCTCACACTTTAAAAATGAATTAATATCAGCGAGTATTTCTGTGGGTTCTATTGTTATTTATTATATTTTAATTCATTTTATAAATCCATGGATAAAAAATAAGGTTTCTTTTAAGCTAAAGCATAATGATGTTTATTAAAATTTTGAGATAGGTGATAGGTGA
>JAHDSP010000214.1 GCA_018432645.1 Bacteroidales bacterium
ATCATAATTTTTACTATTTTCAAAACTTTTACTTTAGATATACTATTTTGGAGTATAGTTTATTTAAATAATAAATACATTAAAAATTTACTAAATTTTGCTTTTATTCACATTTCAAAGAACTTAAATATATGAATATATTTAAGGATTATTAATTAATAAATTAGCATTTAAAAATTTTTTATAAAAAATTTTATATAATCAAAAAATTATATAAATTTGTAAAAAATTTATTATGAAAAGAAATATTATTTTGTTAGTATTGGGTTTATTCCTAATGAGTATTAATTTATTTTCACAGGCTTACCTGGTAAATAATTGTTATTCAACAGTCTCAAATAATGCATACCTTATTGTAAATGGATATGTAAATAACCAAAGTGGTGGTAATCTATTACTTACTGGCACTAATTCCAATGTTATTGTGCAAAATGACATAATCAATGATGGCAATATAAATAGTAGTGGTATAATAGAGCTATACGGAGATTGGATAAATAACTCTACATATACACATAATAATACAAGTTACGTGTATTTAAAAGGAGGAAATCAGAATGTTGGAGGTAGTTCTACAACCACTTTTTATAATCTGTATTTAGAAGGTACTGGTGTAAAAACTTTAGGAAATAATGAATTTGTTGATGGTACATTGAATTTGCAAGATAAAGAATTAGCTACTCAAAATCACATCATGACTGTTAATAATCCTTCAGTAGGAGCAATTCAAAGAACTACAGGTTTTGTTAGTAGTACAGTTGGAGGAGGATTAGCTAGAGCTACTAATAGTTCAAGTACATACTTATTTCCAGTAGGAGTTAATGGTAAATATAGACCGGCAGAGATAACTCCCAATGCAGCCACATCATCAATATATAAGGTTAGAATGGCTAATGGTGATGCTACTAATGAAGGATATAATAGAACTAATAAAGCTACAGATATTTGTGAAGTGCATCCATCATTTTTTCATATCATGCAACAGACGAGTGGAAGTACAAATAATGCTAACATAAATGTATATTATGATAATACTCTAGATGGTAATTGGGATAAAGTAGGCTACTGGAATGGCAACTTATGGAATAATTATACAGGGTCTAGTACAAGTAGTGGAAGTCCCTTATATTATGGTAGTGCAAATAATGTTAATTTATCAATTTCTACGCCAATAGCATTAACTAAGAATGCACCAGTATTGTCAATAACTGCTTCATCAACATCCATATGTGAAGGTGATTCTACTACTTTAACAGCAAGTGGAGCAAGTACATATAGTTGGAATACAGGCGACAATACAGCCAGCATAACAGTAACACCAAGTTCAACGACGACATATACAGTAACTGGAACTAGTGGTACTTGCTCTGCCACAGCAACTATAACAGTAACAGTAAATCCATTGCCGACGGTGACAGCAACAGCAAGTCCAGCAGCGATATGCTCTGGAGCAAGCTCAGAATTAACAGCAAGTGGGGCAAGCACATATAGTTGGTCTGGTGGATTAGGGACGGGAGCAAGTAAAACAGTTACACCTAGTGCAACAACAACATACACAGTAA
>JAHDSP010000107.1 GCA_018432645.1 Bacteroidales bacterium
ATAATAATATTGCAATCATAGGAATTAAAAAAATTTTTGATTTCATAATTATAATTTTTTGAAAAATTTTAGCAAAGATATATAATTTTAAAGATAAAATGAATAGGAATCACAAAATAATTATAAAAATTATTCTACTTTAATAAAAACATAAGTGATAGTACCTATCTGCTCTTCAGGGGCATTAGGGTCACTTGAAAATTTAGATCTCATAGCAGTCTCTTCGCATTTTTTCCATAGAGCTGAATTGCTAATAGTAGTGCCGAAATAACCAGCTTGTGCTTTAACAACATTGCCATCTTTATCAACCCATATTTTCACTACTACTTTACCTTGATCATCTTCTGAATAATCGGGTATAGGAATATATTTAGCTCCACGTCCTGATAGAGAATAACCAGGTCCTGAACCGCCACCGCTGCCAGGTCCTACACCGCTGCCTGTACCACTTCCGATGCCGCTTCCAGTACCACTACCAGAACCAGTCCCCGATCCAGTACCTGTACCACCACCACTGCCACCTTGTCCAAATTGAAATTTTTGAATTCGCTGATCTAAGGTAGGTTGAGCCGGTTGCTCAGGTTCTACACTTTTGGGTTTGTCCTTAGTTGCAGTTTCAGTATAATCTACTTCTTCATCAGGAATAGTTACATATTCTGTAGATGATTGTTGAATGGTTTTATCAATGACCTGTTGGATTTCTATTGGAGCACCGCCGCCACCACCGCCGCCTAAATCTATTTCTATACCTTGTTCGGGAGGTGGTGGTACAGGAACTCTAAAGCCTAAAATCATCAATAGAGTTACTATCAATATACCTACTAGAATTGTTATAGTTAAAGAAATAAGTTTATTCTTTTTTTCTTCCATAGCTTATTTCTTTGGTTGAGTAGCTAAAATAGCTTTATGAGATGCATTTAAGCTTTCATTTATTTGATTTACTATGTCTATAATATTTACAACAGCTTGCACAGGAACAGTAGCATCTGCATTAATAACAACAGACGCATCTGGCGGACTATCTTTTAATCGTATAGTCATTTGCTCTGCTAATTTAAGCTCATCTACCTGAATGCCATCAATATAATATTGTAATTTCTCATCAATATAAATTTTTACTGGTTTAGCTGGAGCTAGCACACGTGGAGAAGTACTAGATGGCAATAAAAGTTTTATCGCATTAGGACTAATAAGAGTAGATGTTAACATAAAAAATATAAGAAGTAGAAATACTAAATCAGACATCGAAGTATTATTCATTTCTACGCCAACTCTATGTTTAGGCTTTAAATCCATAATTTTTTATTTTGGAGGTTGTTGTAAAAAATCTATAAAATCTGTAGCTCTAGCCTCGAGCATATATACTAATCTTTCGATTCTATCTACTATAATATTATATAAAAAAGTTACTATTATGCCGACTAATAAACCAGCTACTGTTGTTATAAGAGCTTGATATATCCCTTGACTTAATAATGAGATATCTATATTATTCCCTGCATTTGCCATATTAAAAAATGCTCTAACCATGCCTAATACTGTACCTAAAAATCCTATACTAGGTGATATGCTACCTATTGTTGCTAAAAAAGTAATTCCTTTTTCTAATTTTGCTATTTCTAATTTACCCTCATTTTCTATAGACTCACTAATGTCATTTAATGGTCTTCCTAGACGGCTAAGTCCTTTTTCTATCATTCGAGATAGAGGCGTATTAGTACTCTGACATAATGCTAAAGCGCTATCCTTTTTCCCTTCTAAAATATAATTTTTTAGATTGCTCATGAAAGTTGGATTCTCCTTAGCTGCTTTTCTAATAGCTAAATAACGCTCAAAAAATATATATATTGCTATTAGTAATAGAACGGCTAAAATTATCACTATTATACCACCTGATTTTGCTAATTCCCAATATGGTAGTTTCTCATAACCTTGCACAGGAGCTACTTGTTGCGATAATTGTTGCAGTGAATCTGCTGCATTTTGCACTATTTGTAAGAATATCATAGTCAATTTTTTTTGTAAAATTAATTAGTTTTTTATTAATTAAAAAAATTCTTTATTTTTGTATTAAAAAAAATAATATTATGAAAATGGATTTTATCAAAAAGTATGCAATTACACGAATGCTTAGGTATGCTTCTCATCAATCTGATGAGAATATTATTAAAATGATTGATATTGCTAATAAGTATTTTATTAAAAGTGAAAAAGTAAGATGGGAAGCTGAGAAAATTCGTAGAATCTTTGTAGAACATCAGCCAGGTGCTCAATTAGCAAAAAATACTTTTAGCCGAATTTCTAAACAAAGTTTAGACTGTGTTATTCAAAATTTCTTTATTAATGCAGCAGTTATCGGCAGACAACGTCAAGAACAACTTAGAAAAGAACTAAATATTTGGTTGCCATGGTTTTTTGTCATCAGTCCTACTGCTAGATGTAATCTGACTTGTGTGGGTTGCTATGCTGGCAATTATTCTAAACAAGAAGATTTATCTTTTGAACTGGTAGATCGTATCTTTAACGAAGCAAAAGATTTAGGTATTTACTTTGTTACGGTTTCTGGTGGTGAGCCTTTTATGTGGCCACATTTATTAGATATTTTTGAGAAACATCATGATATGTTTTTTCAGATATATACTAATGGCACTTTAATAACTAAAGATGTGGCTAATAGATTAGGAAAGTTGGGGAATGCTGCTCCTGCCATATCTATTGAAGGATTAGAAAAAGAAACTGATGCTCGTAGAGGTGAAGGCACATTTAAACGTATTATGGAAGCTATGGACAATCTGCGTAATGCTGGCGTACCTTTCGGCTTTTCGGCTACTCCTACTAAAAATAATATTGAAACCCTAATGTCTGATGAATTCATTGATTTAATGATAGAGAAAGGTTGTGCTATCGGTTGGTTTTTCCAATATGTACCTATTGGCAGAAAACCAGATCTGAGCTTGATGGCAACTCCAGAACAACGTTTTAGACTTAGACGTAGATCTATTGAAATTCGTAATACTAAACCAATTTTTATTGGTGATTTCTGGAATGATGGTCCATTTGTAGGTGGATGTATTTGTGGTGCTAGACAAGCAGGATACTTCCATATAAATTGTCGTGGAGATGTAGAGCCTTGCGTATTTCTGCAATTCTCAGTTGATAATATTAAAGATAAAAAATTAATAGACGTCATTCAATCTCCATTTTTTAAAGCTTTCCAAGATGCTCAACCATATAGAGAAAATGACAATTTACTCACTCCTTGTGCTCTGATAGATAATCCACAAGTGCTACGCGATATTATTACTAAATTTAATGCTAAACCCTCATACAATAGTAGTATGGATGTAATAACTGATCCAGAAATTATTTCTTTTTTGGATAATTATTCTAAAGAATATCAAAAACTGGTAGATCCTATATGGGAAAATGATTTGAAATTTAAATACAAAACATGGAAACAACGCTGGGCAAATGATTAATTTGTATCAGTAGAAATATTTTTACCCAATGCGAGCTGATAGCCTACAGAAATTGCTAATAAAACTGAAATCATAGGATGAGTTATTGGATTATTGGTAAGGGCAGCAGCCATTAGTGATAAACCAAATAATAAATAAAATGGATTAATAGATAATTTAATCTTTTTATTTTCTAATTTGAAAACAGGAAATAAATACCAATATATATATAAAAAGAAGCCAATTATACCATATCTCCATAAATAAAGAATATATTCGTTTTCGGAATATAATTTCAATGAATAGAAAAAGTTTTTATAGGGTCCATATCCTGCTATTGGCTTTTCGCTCCACATTTTTAATAAAAATTTCCATGTATCTAATCTGCCTCTCAATGATTGATTTTCTGCTAAATATCCTTTGCCTTCTACCGTTACATTTTTAAAAAAACCAGAAAAATAGGATATAGATTCTTGACTTACCAAATCTAAAAATAACATTATGAATATTGTCGAGGCAATAATGATAAACATATATTTTATAGGTTTATGATAAGACACAAAATATATTATTGTTATCACTAAAATGATTACCAATGCAGTGCGAGATTGGCAAAGTATTATAGCTAAAATAGATAAAAATAAAAATAACCAATTATGCCACTTTAGATTTTTTAAATTTTTATGAAAAATAGAAAATAAAAACCAACAATAATAAAATAAAAATATAATAGCATTAATATTAGGATTACCACCAGTACCTAACATACGTTTAGCTCCAGGACCACCCAAAGAATTTTTTCCAAAACTTGCCCATTGTATACCTGATGGATCATAAAATGGCTCTACTAAATCATGGAAATGAAATATATTATAATATTGAAATAAATTCAATACGAGCAATATTACAAAAGTTATTTTAATAAAAAGGTCAAAATGATTTTCGAAATGTTTAAAATATGATAAAGCTATTATAGCAATTACAGCAAATTTAAAAATTTTATAAAATTCATATAAATCATTAGTAGCTACATTATTATGATTTATTAGCATAGAGATAGCTATCCACACGGATAAAATAATAAAAAAGACTAAAGATCGTGGAATAATTCTATTTTTATCAATAATTATCAATAAAATGGCAAAAGGTATGATAAAATCTACAAGTCTAAAGTAAAAAGTTAAACCTAAATTAATAGGTGGCAAGAAAATATTAGTAATAAAAATAAGATAGAATAAGAGAGCATAAAAAAGTGGAAAATTAATTTTACTATTCAGTTTATTCATAATAATTAAAAAAACCGCGAAAATAATTAATTTTTCACGGTTTCTTCTAGCATTAATTTAATCAAAGTATGAAAAAAATTTAACAAAAGGTACCTCGAGCGGGACTTGAACCCGCACGGCCATAAAGGCCACAGGATTTTAAGTCCGGCGCGTCTACCAATTCCGCCACCGAGGCCTAGAGCGGAAAACGGGACTCGAACCCGCGACCCCAACCTTGGCAAGGTTGTGCTCTACCAACTGAGCTATTTCCGCTTTTTTTTAATTTTTCTGTTTGCAAAATTAATGCATTTTTTTTAATTGCAAAATTTTTTATTAAATTTTTTCTAATTTTACAGTAAAATGTCTCATAATAGGAGCTTCTTCTACAATACGATAACCGTGCTTTATTTGATCTCGTCTATTAAAGACAGATTTTACTACTTCACCTACATATCTCATATGATCATTAGAATATACTCTTCTCGGTATAGTCAATCTCACGAGTTCTAGTGCTGGATAACGATCTTCTTTAGTTATAGGATCTCTATCTGCTAAAAGAGTACCGATTTCTACGCCACG
>JAHDSP010000341.1 GCA_018432645.1 Bacteroidales bacterium
ACATAATCCCAATATTCATTTATATATTTTTCAACAGATTTTGGACTTTTTTGGCTAATATCTATGCCCACTTCTTTCATTACAGCAATAGCCATATCATCTACTTCATCCTCTGGCTCTGTGCCTGCTGAGCAAACAATTAAATTGCTATCAAATGATTGCAAAAATGCCTCTGCCATTTGACTGCGGCAACTATTACCAGTACAAATAATAAGAATTTTCATTATTTATATGTTTTATGCAAATTTAAATATCTTTTCCTTTATCTAAATTATAGTAATTTTGTTCAATAAAATTTATTAAAATATATGGATAACATTCAACTAGTTAATCTATTAACTCATCCTTTCGATATCGAAGATAATTATAATAAAATTTTAAATATTATTAATAAATTACCACAAAAAACTGATTTTCTCTATGCTATGCCTCCATCTACTTTGAGACTTTATCATCCTGGGACCATAAATACACAAAATGATTTATTAAATCATATACTAGATAGACTGGCTAAAGATTTACATAGTGATATATTGCTATCATATCCTGCTATAATAGAAAATGAATTTTTGAAAGTACATTATTATATATTAGGTAATAATGAAAGGCAATTTATCGGCTCTATTTATTTGAACCTCGATAATAACATTGATGCAAATAGTAAACTAAAGTTTAACTATAAAGATCAGCAATATACCATTGTTACCTATTCAGATGATGTTTATAATAATATAGGTTTAAGAAATAATAACATTATTATTCATGATTACCAACCTTTTTCTTATCAGCATTATTTAGATGTTTTAAATAATACTCAAAATCACTGTAAAAATAATTTCATTTATCAAAGTATTAATAGTTTTGCCAATGGCAAATTGTACTGTGGTTTATCAGCAAATAGCTTCGATGGGTCTATAAAATATTCTAAATTGTTTGCAGATGATGGATTAATCGATAATGATATTTGTGAAGCAAAAGACCTTGAGTACGATTTTGATAGTGTGATACATGAGGCATTAATTGCAGGCATTAGAAGATTTATGCAATTCAATAAATTCACAAATATCGTTATTGGTTTATCTGGAGGAATAGATAGTGCTGTAGTAGCAGCTTTAGTTGCAGAATCTATGGGAGCTGATCATATCGTTGCTCTGATAATGCCATCTATGTATACTACTCAGAGCTCTGTAGATGATGCAGTATTACTGGCAAATAATTTAGGAATAGAATATCATATTTTACCGATTACATCTATATATGATAAAACATTAGAAACATTAAATCCACTATTTGCTAATACTGATTTTTCTATTGCAGAAGAGAATATTCAAGCTCGCATCAGAATGTTATTATTAATGGCATATTCCAATAAATTTGGTCATGTAGTATTGAATACTAGTAATAAAAGTGAACTATCTGTAGGCTATGGTACTCTATATGGAGATTTAGCAGGAGCATTCTCTCTAATAGGTGATTTATATAAAACTCAAGTTTATTCTATTTCTAAATATATAAATAAATTACACAATAAAGATATAATTCCTCTATCTATAATGTCAAAAGCTCCATCTGCTGAGCTGCATCCTGGGCAAAAAGATGAGGACTCTATACCTGCATATGATTTATTAGACAAAATGCTATATGCATGGATAGAAGATAATAAATGGAATGAACCTATAGAAAAAATATTAAAAGAGTTAAATATTGATATTTCTGAGGAAAAAATAAGAGTATTTGAATCTGTAAAGCATATGATTGAGAAAAATGAATTCAAAAGGCATTTATTCGCTCCAATATTGAGATTATCTCATAAACCTTTAAATGAAATTATTTTAGGTAAATATTAAAAAATTTTTTTATAATAATAATTTTTATTTTTATTGTTTATTATTTTTAAGATATGTAATTTTGAATAAAAAATTAAAAACGAAAATATTAAGTTTAAATTATGAAAAAAGATATAGGACTTGTTTTAAGTAGTGGTGGAGCGCGTGGAGCCACACAAATTGGAGTAATTAAGACCTTAGAAAAACAAGGCTACAATATAAAGTCTGTGTCGGGAGCGTCTATAGGTAGTATGATAGCGGGAATGTATGCTCGAGGAGATCTTTATGAGTTTGAGCAATGGATCACCTCTTTTACAGAAGATGAGATTTTAAATATGTTAGGTTTTACTATTAAAAAAAATGGGATACTAAAAGTTGATAGTTTTTTTGAAATTTTAAATCAAAAATTTCCAGATAAAAATATTGAAGATCTCAATATACCGTGTTCTATAGCAGCTACAGATATCATTAGTAGTAAACCTATCTATTTCACCGAAGGTAGCTTATATAAAGCTATGAGAGCATCTATAGCTATACCTTCATTGATAGTTCCCGTACACTATAACAATACAATTTTAGTAGATGGAGGAGTACTGAATCCTATTCCTATAGAGTCTTTACCCAATAGAGATAAATTAGATGTATTTGTTATAAATTTATATGCTGACGAAGAAGGTAAAAAATTGATTGTAAAAGAGAAAACCGATAATACAATATTTCAAAATCGCCGCAGTAGACGATACAATGCTTTTATTAATCGTATTGAAAATTTCATTTCTCGTGCTAATGTTAAAAATATTATAGATTATATTACTAGTCCAGCTAGGAGTGCCGAGGATGTTGGATATATTCAATTACTCAATACCTCTGCTATGGCTATGATAGAACGTATAGTAGATTTATCTATTAAAGCTTATCCACCAGATATGATAATTGATATTCCTAAAGATATTTGTAAGGCTTTAGATTTCGGTAATATAAAAGAATTGA
>JAHDSP010000396.1 GCA_018432645.1 Bacteroidales bacterium
ATACCACCTAGAATACCAAGGACAAAAGATAGGTTTTTGTTTTTCATAATAAATGACAAATTGACATTTACAAATTTAATTATTTTTTTTAATATGGTTTTTACTTTTTTAATAAAAAATTATATAATTTGGAATAATATTTGAATAAAAGAAATGTTAATTATAAAAAATTGATTGCTATGAGTATTAAAAAAGAAAATTTAGAAAAATTTTGGAATTATTTTCAAAAAACCACAAGTGTACTGACATTAATATTAATGTTTTTAGTTATTTATAGTTTTACTGCTAGTCCGAGTAGGGCAGGGGAGAGCAAGAGTTCTTACAATTATAGTTTCCCAATTATTGGAGATACTATAAAATATCCAGATTTTCGTTATGCTTCACAGAGAGCTATTCCAGCAGTGGTAAATATTAAGACAACATTTACTTATAAAAATCTTTATTATGACGATTTTTTTGCTCCATTCTATGATTTTTTTAACTTTTTTGGTGGGCCAAGGCAAGAACAAACTATTATAGGTGGTGGTTCTGGAGTTATTATTAGTTCAGATGGTTATATCATTACCAATAATCATGTGGTGCAAGATGCTAAAGAGATAATAGTAACATTAAATGATAAAAGAGAATTTAAAGCTAAATTAATAGGTAATGATGCGAGTACAGATTTAGCTATAATTAAAATTGATGCTAAAAATTTATCATATTTAGAATTTGGTAATAGCGATGAAGTAGAAATAGGTGAATGGGTGCTAGCTGTAGGGAACCCTTTTAATTTGACTTCTACTGTAACAGCAGGTATAGTGAGTGCTAAAGCTAGGAATATTAACATTTTAGAATCTGCAGATGCTATAGAATCGTTTATACAAACTGATGCAGCCGTGAATCCTGGTAATAGTGGCGGAGCTTTAGTAGATATTTATGGTAATTTAATTGGTATTAATACTGCTATTGCTACAAAAACAGGTGCTTTTATAGGATATTCTTTTGCTATACCATCTAATCTTGCAAAAAAAGTAGCTAATGATCTTATAAATTATGGTTTTGTACAAAGGCCATATTTAGGTGTTAGTGTAACTGATATTAATGCTGCTGTATCTAAAAAATATGGAATAGATGATACTAGAGGAGTATTAATTACTGCTGTTACTCCTAATAGTGCTGCTTTTAAAGCGGGATTAAATGCTGGTGATATAATTCTAAAAATTGATGGTGAAGAATTAAATTCTGCTTCTAGATTATTAGAAAAAATAAATGAAAAAAATATAGGTGATTGGGTAACTATAGAATATAAATCTAATAATAAAATTAAAACTGCTAAAGTTCAATTACTTAATAAAAATGGTGACTTAAAACCTATAAAAAAAGAAGAAATTTCTGCTCAATCTATATTAGGTGCTACTTTTGAAAAACCTTCACCAGATTTGATGGCAAAGCTTAAGATAGATCACGGCATGCAAATTACAGATATTCAGAGTGGTCCCTTGCAGAGAGCTGGTATAAAAAAAGATTTCATAATAACTGAGATAGATCATAATCCTATTAATTCTATCGAAGATATAGAAAAAGCATTAGCCAATAGGAAGGGTGCTATTTTGATAGAAGGCATATATCCTAATGGTATGAAAGCTTTTTATGCATTTTCTATATAAATATTTTATAAAAAACATTGCCATGTCAATTTTTTTTTGTAATTTTGTATAAATTTTTTGTAGTATATTAAAAAAAATTGTAATCGTAACATAAAAAAGGTAGGTATAGATATATATGAGACAATTAAAAATTACGCGTTCTATCACCAATAGGGATTACACCTCATTGGATGATTATTTGCAAGAGATTGGTAGAGAGGAGCTCATCACTCCTGACGAAGAGGTTAAATTAGCTCAACGTATCAAGCAAGGTGATGAGGCAGCAAGAAATAAATTAGTAAAAGCTAATTTACGTTTCGTTGTTAGTGTAGCTAAGCAATATCAAAATCAAGGTCTTAGTTTACAAGATTTAATAAACGAAGGGAATATCGGATTGATAAAAGCTGCAGAACGTTTTGATGAAACACGTGGGTTTAAATTTATTTCTTATGCTGTGTGGTGGATTAGACAATCCATTTTGCAAGCCATCGCTGAGCAAAGTCGTATAGTTAGATTACCACTTAATCAAATTGGTTCTATTAATAAAATTTCTAAAGAAACTGCTAGACTCGAGCAAGAACTCGAACGTATGCCTTCAATAGAAGAAATCGCTGATATTATAGAAATTCCAGAAAATAAAGTGGCTGAATCTATTCGTATTAGTGGTAAACATGTTTCTGTAGATGCCCCAGTATCTCCTGATGAAGATGCTACTATGTTAGATTTATTCGTACCTAGCGATACGCCTTCTACTGATCAAGCACTTATCCAAGAAAGCTTAGCAAAAGAAATCCAGCGTGCTCTTTCTAGTTTAACTAAAAAAGAACGAGATATTATTAATATGTATTATGGTATCGGCTATGCACATCCTTACTCTCTAGATGAAATAGCTGAAAAATATAAGCTGACTCGCGAGAGAGTACGTCAAATAAAAGAAAAAGCTATTAAACGATTGAAAAACGGTAATAGATCCAAAAACTTAAAAAATTATTTGGGATAAATATTTCAAAAAGAGGAGATACAAAAAAGTATCTCCTCTTTTTTTGCAAAAATATTTCTATGCACATCACCAAAGAACTATACAACGAGACCAGTTACACATACTTCGGAGCAAGATATTATGATAGTGAGCTAAGTGGGTGGCTGAGTGTGGATGCTTATTCATCCAAATATCAACATTAAATAATCTCTTGATGAAAAAATTATTTATAATTTTTTTTATATTGATAACAAAATATAGTTTTTCTCAAAATGTAGATACTGTAATTATCGAAATGATTATAAGTGATAAAAAAATTACTGATTATGAGAATATCATAATTAATGTTTTTTGTGATGATACTATGTATTTTAATATTCAGAATATTGATAGTATTTTTATATTACCAAAGTGTATTAATAGAACAGCAGAAATTCAATACAAAAATTTTAATTTTAATACTGGTAAATTAGAAGATATCGCTTCTAAAATATTCATAAAAATAAAAAAATTATCACATTTCGAAAAAAGATATATTAAAAAAGGTTTTGGATTTAAAAGTAAATACTATATTTCAATTAAAAAATCTGAAATGTCTGAATCTGTTTTATTTTATTAAATACTTAAAAAAATGAAAAAACTATTATTTTATATTGCATTGTTAAATATTTTTATTAGTATATTTGCTCAAAATAAGAATTGTGATATTATCTGTGAAGATGCTATATATGTGAAAACAGATGATTATGAAGGAGTAATATTAGGTCCTAAATGTTTTAATTATAAATCAATTATAATTTTAGAAAATGGAGATACCATACCTGGTCAACCTCCATCAGAAAATATGTGGAAGCCATCTATAAAAGATATAGAATATGCTGAAAAAAAAATTAAAAAATATGTAACTAAAAGGTCTAAACGTATGTTGGAAGGTGGTCAAGGGTATGAAAGATATCCAATTATATATCAAAATTTTGACAAATATGTACGTCAATATTATGGTACTTATAACAAAAAAGGTGAAAAAATATTAAATGTTAATTTTTTATGGCGAGTAGATGCTTATGAAATGGGATGGAAATGTGTTCGTTTAATGATAGCGGATGGAGGTAGCTTTTATTGGCATATAAGTGTAAATATGAAGAAGAAAAAATGTTTTGATTATTGGGTAAATGGAATTGGATAAATAATAAATAAGTATAAAATGTCCTAATTTACAACAAATTTATAGAGTTGTTAGCTACTTCACTTATTCTCCCTGTCCCCTCATCACTTATCACTTACCAACTCCTCAACTTATCTCCTCGTCTCCCAGTCTCACTAATCAACTAATCAACTACTAACCTTTAACCAATTAGACCATAATAAAAACCTAATTTATAAGCATTATTTTTTTGTTAAATTAATTAATTGTAAATTTGCTAAAAAATACAAGAAATATGAAATATACACCATTTACAAAGATTCATGAAAGCCTAGGAGCTAAAATGACAGAATTTGCAGGATACTATATGCCTATACAGTATACTGGTATTCAGGAAGAACATATTGGAGTTAGAGAAAAAGTTGGCGTATTTGATGTTTCTCATATGGGAGAAATATATATTAAAGGACCAAATGCATTAGATTTTGCTCAATATGTAACATCTAACGATGTAGCAGCTCTAAAAGATGGCAAAGTGCAATATTCCTGCTTTCCAAATGGTAAAGGAGGCATAGTAGACGATTTACTTGTTTATAGAATTAATGAACAAGAATATTTATTAGTGGTAAATGCAGCTAATATTGAAAAAGATTGGAATTGGTTATGCTCTCATGCTCCCAAATTTAATATAGAAATCAATAAAAATTTAATTAATGATTCAGATAATACTGCACAATTAGCCATTCAGGGACCATTGGCTATGAAAGTAATGCAAAAAATTGTTGCTGAACCTATAACTGATATGACTTATTA
>JAHDSP010000249.1 GCA_018432645.1 Bacteroidales bacterium
ATCATAATTTTTACTATTTTCAAAACTTTTACTTTAGATATACTATTTTGGAGTATAGTTTATTTAAATAATAAATACATTAAAAATTTACTAAATTTTGCTTTTATTCACATTTCAAAGAACTTAAATATATGAATATATGTAAGGATTATTAATTAATAAATTAGCATTAAAAAATTTTTTAATTTTTTTTAAAAATATTATATAATGAAAAAATTATATAAATTTGTAAAAAATTTATTATGAAAAGGATTATTATTTTGTTAGAATTAGGTTTATTCCTAATGAGTATTAGTTTATTTTCACAGTCTTACCTGATGAATAATTGTTATTCAATAGTCTCGAATAATGCATACCTTATTGTAAATGGATATGTAAATAACCAAAGTAGTGGCAATCTTTACCTTACTGGCACTAATTCCAATATTATAGTACAAAATAACATAACTAATAATGGAACAATAAATAGCTACGGTATAATAGAGCTATATGGAGATTGGATAAATAACTCTACATATACACATAATAATACAAGTTATGTGTATTTAAAAGGAGCAAATCAGAATGTGGGAGGTAGTGCTACCACCACTTTTTATAATCTATATTTGCAAGGTACAGGAGTTAAAACTTTAGGGAATAATGAATTTGTTGATGGTACATTAAATTTGCAAGATAGGGAATTAGCTACTCAAAATTACACCATGACAGTTAACAATCCTACAGTAGGTGCAATTCAAAGAAATACAGGTTTTGTTAGCAGTACAGTTGGAGGAGGATTAGCTAGAGCTACTAATAGTGCAAGTGCATATTTATTCCCAGTAGGAGTTAGTGGCAAATACAGACCAGCAGAGGTAACACCTACATCTACTACAGCATCAATATATAAAGTTAGAATGGCTAATGGAGATGCTACTATTGAAGGGTATAATAGAAATAATAAAGCTACAGATATATGTGAAGTAAATCCATCATTTTTTCATATCATGCAACAGACTAGTGGTACAAATAATAATGCTAATATAAAAGTATATTATGATAATACTATAGATGGTAGTTGGGATAAAGTAGGCTATTGGACCACATTATGGAATAATTATACAGGGTCTAGTACAAATATTGGAACTCCCTTATATTATGGCAGTGTAAATAATGTCAGTTTATCAAGTCCTACGCCAATAGCATTAACTAAAAATGCACCAGTATTGTCAGTAAGTGCTAGTCCTAATATGATATGTTCTGGGCAAAGTACTGTCTTAACAGCAAGTGGAGCAAGTACATATAGTTGGTCTGGTGGATTAGGGACGGGAGCAAGTAAAACAGTTACACCTAGTGCAACGACTACTTACACTGTAACAGGTACAAGTACAGCAGGATGTACAGGAACGGCCACAGTAAGTGTAACGGTAAATCCATTGCCAACGGTGTCAGCATCAGCAAGTCCAGCAGCGATATGCTCTGGAGCAAGCTCAGAATTAACAGCAAGTGGGGCAAGCACATATAGTTGGTCTGGTGGATTAGGGACGGGAGCAAGTAAAACAGTTACACCTAGTGCAACAACAACATACACAGTAA
>JAHDSP010000310.1 GCA_018432645.1 Bacteroidales bacterium
ACAGTTAACATTATTTTAACTGGTGACGCTATTAATGGCATTGATTATGCTGATGCTAATGGTGCACCCATCAATTCTCAACTAATTTTCCCTCCTAATACCTTAACGCAATGTATTGAGATTTATGGCATAGCAGACACTATTAATGAACCAACAGAAAATTTAATAATTCAAATCCCAAACTTAAATCTTTGCATTGCTGATACTGTTGTAGATACTATCAAAATTTTTAATCATAACCCTATGGAGGTTAGTATTACTGGAGATACTATTGTGTGCGAAGGACAAACTGGCCAACTAATAGCTAATAGCACAAACTTTCCAGCATTTTTTAATTGGAGTACAGGTAGTCAAATGGGTAGTATTAATATACATCCTACAGAAGAGTTAACAACTTATTGGCTTACTGGTACAGATAATTATAATTGCATAGATTCCGACTCGATAACTGTGAGATTACTACCATTTCCTGTTGTAGATCTGGGTAATGATACATGTGTTACTGAAAGACCATATATACTTGATGCTACACAAATAGATCCTATTTATTCTTATAAATGGTCTACAGGGCAAACTACTAGTAGTATTAGCATTATACAATCTGGCACCTATTGGGTGAGCGTGATTAATAGTCAATATAATAAATGTGAAGTTTTAGATACAATAAATATAAGGATAATACCTACTCCAATTTTCTCTTTACCTCCTAATATTACAATGTGTAGCCACGATTCTATAAATTTATCTGTCGCTCAACCAGAGATTAATTTATATGATTTTCTCTGGTCTGATGGCAATACCTCTGCTAATTACATTCTTGATGGTTTAGCTCCTGGTATTTATCACATTGGAGTGAAAGTGATAGGTTGCGATACCCTAACAGATAGTACTATTGTATTAGTTAACGATTGCCACATTGAGATTCCAAATGTCATAACTCCTAATGGTGATGGCATTAATGAACAATTCTATATTACTAATATTGAGTATTATCCTAATAGTGAAATTAAGATTTACAATCGTTGGGGAAAGAAAATCTATGAAAGTGAAAATTATCAAGGTGATTGGGATGGTGATAATCACTCCGAAGGTACTTATTTTTACATATTTAGATTAAACTATGGTCGTGGCAAAATAGAAGAATATCACAGTACCATAACAATAATAAAATAAAACTAATATATTAAAGTATATTAATTGCATTACCGCTTAAACTAGCAGTGTTTTGACTATAGAATATACCAACTCTTATGTATCGTTGATTTTTATTTCTCTTATGCATTTTGAATCAGGATAATTAACCAATCAAAATAAAGTTCATTTTATACAATACATTAAAAATTACTCATTAGCCAGTGTCCAATGTTCGAAATATCTCAACCATCCAATGAATCTTGTTCTAAAATGTCATTATTGCAAGATAAAGCCAAATTTTAAATCCATATTTTTGACCGTGAATTTGACAAAAATTTGATTTATCAGATATTAAACTTATATACAACTTGGTTGGATTTTCATTAAACTTTAAACCTTTATTATTGAGCTCCTTTATCAATTGTTTATAAAGGTAAAACGTTGTCTTTCGCCTTTCTTCTTATTTTTATAAAAATAATTCAAAAGACTATTGTGGTTTAGTTTTAAAAGGATGATCAATGTTGTAATGCAGCCCTATACTTTCTTTACGTGATATAGCCATAGTAGTAATTAGATAACCTACTAGAATCATATTTCTTAATTCACATATTTGCCTATTAACAACTGATTTTTTATATAATTCTTCAGTTTCTTCATAAAGCATTTGTATTCTTTTCAGAGCTCTATTTAATCTCAAATTTGACCTTACGATACCTACATAAGCAGTCATTGTTTGATTGAGCTCTTTTACTTCTTGAGTAATTAATACTAGCTCTTCATTTAGTTTCACTCCTTCATCATTCCATTCGGGAATATTTTTATTTATAGAATAATCATTAAAATATTTTTCTGCATCTTTAGCTGCTCTATAGCTAAAAACTAGAGCTTCTAATAGAGAATTAGACCCCAATCTATTGGCACCGTGCAAGCCTGTACGCGAAACCTCGCCACATGCATATAATCTATTGATTTTTGTTCTAGCAGAATAATCTACAACCACACCTCCCACTTGATAATGAGCAGCTGGCACTACAGGGATCATCTCTTTTGTCATATCTATTCCTATGCTTAAACATTTCGCATATATCGTCGGGAAATGTTCTAGCAATTCATCTTTATTAATATGCCTACAATCTAAATATACATGTTCAGAACCACTCAATTTCATTTCGTTATCTATAGCTCTAGCTACTATATCTCTAGGAGCCAAAGATTTTCGTGGATCATACTTATGCATAAATTCTTTACCATTAATATCTTTTAAGACAGCTCCATAACCTCTAAGTGCCTCAGTAATAAGAAATGCGGGCCTTTCTTTAGGATTAAAAAGTGCTGTCGGATGAAATTGAAAAAATTCCATATCCATTATTTGAGCTTTAGCACGATATGCCATTGCTACACCATCACCAGTAGCTACAGTAGGATTTGTAGTTGTCAAATAAACATTACCACTACCACCAGTAGCCAAAACAGTAAATTTGGATAAAAATTTCTCTACTTTTCCCTGTGGAGTTAATACATATGCCCCAAAGCAATCTATATTGTCTATCTCATCTTCTACATTTATACCAATATGATGTTGAGTGATTAACTCTATAGCAAAATGATGATCAAAAATAGTTATGTTAGGATTTTCTAAAACTTTATTTGATAAAACTCTTTCAATTTCATAACCCGTTTTATCTTTAAAATGGAATATTCTTGATTCACTATGACCGCCTTCTCTAGCGAGATCATAAACACCTGTTTCTTTTTTATCAAACCTCACACCTAATTCTATGAGATCTTTTATCCTATCAGGACTTTCTCTAGATGTTATCTCTACAGCTACTCTATCATTTAAATATGAACCTGCCTCTAAAGTATCTTTAATATGTTTCTCAAAATTATCCGGAGGAAACATCACACCAACTATACCACCTTGTGCATAATATGTTGATGTATTAAATATTTCTTCTTTTGTAATAATAGCTACACTACCTAATTTAGAAGCATTTAAAGCAAAATTTAATCCTGCTGCCCCACTACCAATTATTAGGAAATCAAAAGTATACATAATTTTAATGTTAATTTTTTAAAATAATTACAAAAATATATATGTTTTTTG
>JAHDSP010000267.1 GCA_018432645.1 Bacteroidales bacterium
GTAATAAAGGACTTTTAATATCACCTCTACGAGCGCGACCAGTACCTTTTTGGCGGTATAATTTACGTGTACTTCCACTCAACTGACTACGTTCTTTAGTACTAGCTAATCCTTTACGTTTATTAGCTTGAATACGTTTAATATCTAGCCAAATAGCATGATCATTAGGCTGTATATTAAAAATCTCGTCTTTTAATTCTATAGAACGAGATGTTTCTGTACCATCTTGTTTTAATACTTTTACTTCCATCTTTCTAGTTTTAAATATGAACCTACTGAACCAGGGACTGCACCTTTAACTAATACCAAATTTTTCTCTGGGATAATTTTAACAATTTGCAAGTTTATCATTTTAACACGTTTGCCACCATCTCTACCTGCCATCCTTGTACCTTTCATCACTCTAGAAGGGTATGAGCTAGCACCGATAGAACCTGGGTGTCGTTGTCTATTATGCTGACCGTGCGTTTGTCCGCCTACGCCACTAAATCCATGACGTTTAACAACACCTTGAAAGCCTTTGCCTTTTGTGATACCAGCTACATCTATATATTCACCTTCAACGAATACACTATCTGGTGTCAGAATATCGCCTAATTTTTTTTGATGGCCTTCTTCGAAACGTGTAAATTCTTTTAATATTCTTTTAGGTGTAGTACCTGCATGTTTAAAATGTCCTAACAATGGTTTAGTAGCTTTTCTCTCTTCGATTTCATCGTATGCTAATTGAATAGCGTCATAGCCATCAGTTTCTTTAGTTTTTATTTGAGTTACTACACAAGGTCCAGCTTCTATAATGGTAACGCCGATGCGTTTACCATCTTGATCATAGACACTAGTCATTCCAATTTTTTTACCTATCAATCCAGACATATTATCACCTCCTAGCTTAAACTTTAATTTCTATTTCTACTCCACGTGGTAGCTCCAATTTCATTAACTCATCTATAGTAGATTGATTAGTAAAATAAATATCTATCAATCTTTTATGAGTAGCCAGTTGAAATTGTTCACGAGACTCTTTATGCACAAAAGTAGAACGATTAACTGTAAAAATCTTTTTTTCTGTAGGCAATGGAATAGGTCCATTGATGACTGCTTTTGTTGCCTTCACAGATTTTATGATCTTTTCTGCAGACTTATCTATCAGATAATAATCGTACGACTTTAATTTAATTCTTATTCTATTCACAATATTTTATTTTTTATAAATTCACTTTAATACCTTTAGTTTTAAAAATTACTTCTTCGGCTATAGGATCAGGGCAAACAGCATAGCGTTTAAACTCCATATTTACTGAAGCTCTTCCACTACTCAAACTTCTAAGAATAGTCACATAACCGAATAATTCAGCTAATGGTGCCTCTGCTCTAATCACTTGATAAACATCTTCACCTTCTATATTTAATATTTCTCCTCTTTTTCGAGTAATATCACTAGTTATATCTCCAATATATTCTATAGGGGAAATAATCTCTAACCTCATAATAGGCTCTAGTAAAACAATTTTTAAATTTTTACAAGCCTCTTTAAAAGCAATACTTGCAGCTATCTCAAATGATAAAGCATCGCTATCTACAGGATGAGTAACTACATCTAATAATCTGACATGAGCATTCAGCACAGTATATCCAGCTATGACTCCATTTTGCATAGCTGAGCGAAATCCTTTTTCAATAGCAGAAATAATATCTTTAGAAACTGCTTTACCTAGCAGATTTTCGAAATTCAATCCTACACTATCAAAAGAGTTACCAGACAATTCAAACTCTAACTCAGCATATTTGCCTTTGCCACCAAATTGTTTTTTATAAATCTCTCTGTGTGTTGTTTTGCCTATTATACCTTCACGATAATTAACCTGTGGTCTACCTAAATTACATTCAATATTATATTCACGAGCTAATCTATCAGCAACTATATCTAAATGTAATTCACCCATTCCATTAAGTATGATTTGTCCAGTTTCTTCGTCAGTTTTAATCCAAAGTGATGGATCCTCATCAGCTATTTTTTGCAATGATTCTACCATTTTAGTAATATCTTTTTGATATTTAGCTTCAATAGCTATAGATATCACTGGGTCTGGGAAATGAATAGATTCGAAAGCAATTGGATGAGCACTATCACACAGTGTATCACCAGTAGTAGAATCTTTTAATCCTACTATAGCTGCTATATCTCCCGCAGAAAAAGAATCTATTTTAATTTGCTTATTAGCATGTATATGAAATAGTCGAGCTGCACGTTCTTTTTTATCTAATCTAGAATTATACAACATATCTCCTTGAGAAATGACGCCACTATACAATCTAGTAAAAGCTATACGTCCTACATAAGGATCATTCATTACTTTAAAAATCAAAGCACTCAAAGGTTCATCATCAGATATTTTTCTAACTATTTTCTCGCCAGTTTTAGGATTGATACCTTCTACTATGCCTATATCAGCAGGAGATGGCAAATAATTAATAACTGCATCTATCAATGGTTGTACGCCAATGTTTTGTAAAGATGATCCACATAACACGGGAGTAAATTTAAGAGATAAAGTCCCTTTTCTAAGATTTTTTAATATTTCTTCATTAGTAATAGAATTAGGATCATTAAAGAATTTTGACATTATATCATCATCTAATTCTGAAATTGTTTCCAATAAATTAGATCGATATTCATCAGCGAGTGATTTTAGATGTTCTGGAATATCTTTATATGTATAAACTGATCCATCAGGATAGTTATTCAAATCCCAATAAATAGCTTTCAAAGAAATCAAATCTATAATGCCATCGAAAGTATCATTTTCGAAAATAGGTAATTGAATAGGTATGGGAGTAGCACCTAATTTATCTTTGATTTGATGAATAGCTTTAAAGAAATCGGCCCCTGGTCTATCTAATTTATTAATATAGCAAATACGAGGAACGCGATATTTATCGGCTTGACGCCAAACAGTTTCTGATTGAGGTTGTACACCTGCTACGCCACAAAAAATTACTATACTGCCATCTAGTACACGCAGAGAACGTTCTACCTCTACAGTAAAGTCTACATGACCAGGAGTATCGATGATATTAATTTGATAATCATTATCATTAAGAATCCAATGAACAGTAGTAGCTGCAGAAGTAATAGTGATGCCACGTTCTTGTTCTTGGGGCATCCAATCAGTGGTAGCAGTTCCATTATCTACTTCACCAATAGAATAATTAACCCCCGTATAGTACAATATACGCTCAGTAGTGGTAGTTTTACCAGCATCTATGTGGGCTATTATGCCTATATTTCTTAATGGGGTTAAATCTTTCATGGTGAAAAAATATTAATTAAAATCTAAAATGTGCGAATGCTTTATTAGCCTCAGCCATTCTATGAATTTCTTCTTTACGTTTATAAGCACTACCTTCTCCTTTACTAGCAGCGATAATTTCATTAGCTAATTTAGCAGACATACCTTTATCGTTACGTTTACGAGCATACAAAATAAGATTTTTCATACCTATGCTCATTTTTCTATCTGGTCTAATCTCAGTAGGTATTTGAAAAGTAGCTCCGCCGATACGACGACTGCGAACTTCTATCTCAGGTGAAACATTTTCAAGGGCTTTTTTGAAAATATCTAGACCATCTTCATTGGTTCTTTTAGTTACAATATCTATAGCATCATAAAAGATTTTATAAGCAGTTTCTTTTTTCCCTTGAAGCATTAAATTATTAACAAATTTAGCCACAACTTCATCCTGAAATTTAGGATCTGGCAATATAATTCTTTGTTTTGCTTTTGCTTTTCTCATTGTTAATTAATTTTGTTTTTGTTTTGGTCGTTTAGCACCATATTTACTTCTACCTTGTTTTCTTTTTTCTACGCCAGCAGTGTCTAATGCTCCACGTACGATATGATAACGTACACCAGGTAAATCTTTTACACGACCACCTCTTACTAAAACAATACTATGTTCTTGAAGATTATGACCTTCTCCTGGAATATATGCTATCACTTCATATCCATTTGTTAACCTTACTTTAGCTACCTTTCTCAAAGCTGAATTAGGTTTCTTAGGTGTAGTAGTGTAAACACGAGTACAAACACCTCTTCGTTGAGGACAATTATCAAGAGCTGGACTCTTACTAGTCCTTCTCTTAGCTTTTCTCCCTTTTCTTATCAACTGTTGTATTGTTGGCATATTGTTTGTTATGTTTTTTAAAAATTAGTTTGCAAAATTATATATTATTATTTAATTGACAAAATATTTTTTAAAATTTTTTATAACTTTTTGAAATTTTTTCATTTTTTTCATTGTATATTTGTATTAAATAATTGCTATTTAATTGATATATAATATTTTAAGCATTTTTATTTTTTTAATTTTTTAAGTGTTAAAATAATTTTTTTTATTAGTTGATGAGTTGATGAGTTGATGAGTTGATGAGTGATGGGTGATAAGTGATGAGTGATTAATGATTAGTTGATGTGTTGATGTGTTGATTAGTTAATGTTTTTAAAAGTTGAAGTAAAATGTTCAAAGTAAATTAAAGCAATTATTCTTGCTTGTTTTATTTTAAATTATAGTATATAGTAGAAAGTAGTGAGTATATAGTAGATAGTTGTTAGTAATGCTAAAGTTCATACCTCTTTTTATGTTATTCCCTGACCTAAAGTTCGGAGTTAATTGAGCGTAATATAAGGTCGTATGGTAATACGCCACTATGAAGAATTATTAATGGCAATTCACGAATTGCCCATTAATAATATGATTTTATAGCTTAGAATTTTATGTTGATATTCTAATAATTGTTTATTATCCTACTCTTTTACAAATTTTTTAGTAATATTATTTTGATTATTAGCTATTCTGATGAAATACATACCTGCTGGCAATTGCGATATATCTATTCGCATTTGAGATGCATTATTAGTGCACTCTGTGCTAATCACACTCTGACCTTTAATAGTGTATATTTCTATTTTAAGATTTTCGTTAATTGTTGTATTAATTATTAAATAATCGGTAGCTGGATTAGGATAAATTGAAACATTATAATTATCAGTGACCTCATTAATACCAGTAATATCTGAATAATAAAATATATATTTCATATCAAGTACAAAATCGCTACCATCATAATAATAATAAAAGTAAGATAATATTGGATTATTAGATTCGATATCAAAATTATTAGGGACTAAAACATTATCAATAGAAACCGTTAAATCATAAGTGAATTCATATTTAGAATCAAATATCCAGCTATTTGTACTTGTATCCCAATAACTCGTAATTTCATAGATTATATTATTATTAGCATCATAAGTGTATTCATATTTAAAATCAAATATCCAGCTATTTGTACTTGTATCCCAATAACTAAAAATTTCAGAGGTTAAATTATTATTAGCATCATAAGTGTATTCATCTTTAGAATCAAATATCCAGCTATTTGTACTTGTATCCCACTCACTATAAATTTCAGAGATTACATTATTATTATCATCATAAGTGTATTCATATTTAGAACTAAATATCCAGCTATTTGTACTTGTATCCCACCTACTATAAATTTCAGAGATTACATTATTATTATCATCATAAGTGTATTCATATTTATAATAATATATCCAGTTATTTGTACTTGTATCCCACTCACTATAAATTTCAGAGGTTAAATTATTATTAACATCATAAGTGTATTCATTTTTATAATAATATATCCAGCTATTTGTAATTGTATCCCAATTACTATAAATTTTAGATGTTACATTATTATTAGTATCATAAGTGTATTCATCTTCAGAATCAAATATCCAGCTATTTGTAATTGTATCCCACTCACTATAAATTTCAGAGGTTACATTATTATTAGTGTTATAGGTGAATTCATACAATCTATAAGTCAGAAATTGTGCAGATACACTATCATAATCATAACTTACAATGCTATCAAGTTTTTTAGTATAAACATTTGTTTCTTTCAAATGCAGCTGTATGTCTTTAATATCTATTTTATTAGATGAAAAAGGTGTGTGGTTTTCTTTCTGTAATTCAGTTTTCTGCTGATGTTTTTTGTTTTCTAAAAATTTATTATTGAAATTTTTAGAATTTTGTCCGTTTACAATAAATAAAATACCTATTGTTACGATTACTGATAAAACAAATTGTTTTTTCATAATTTTTTGTTTTTTGATGATTAAGCAAAATTACATATTTATTTTGATAAATTGTTTTTCA
>JAHDSP010000305.1 GCA_018432645.1 Bacteroidales bacterium
AGATGACATTATCAGATATGTAGATGAGCAGTTAAATATAAAGCCTGATTATCCCAAATTCAGAGCTGGTGATACGATAACTGTACACTATAAAATAAAAGAAGGTAATAAAGAGAGAATACAACAATTTCAAGGTGTTGTGATTCAAATAAAAGGTAAAGGACTAAATAAAACTTTTACTGTACGCAAAATTTCTAATAATATAGGCGTAGAACGTATATTCCCATTTACCAATCCTAATATAGCTCAGATAGATGTTAATAAACGAGGTCGTGTACGTAGAGCTCGTATTTATTACTTCCGTGAGTTAAGAGGCAAAAAGGCTAAAATAAAGGAAAGAAGAGTAATTTCCTAATTTTCGTAAATACTGAATATTTTTTTTAAAAATAGAGGTTTGAGTTTTATCTTGACCTCTATTTTTTTTATTTTCACTCAAAAACATTTTTTATTATCTTTGTTAAAATAAAAATATTTCATTAATGTCTATTAAAATATTAGAAGCCTCTGCTGGTAGTGGTAAAACCTACCAATTGTCAATGTTTTACGTTAAATTAGCATTAGAAAGTCCTGAAAGATTTAAAAGAATTCTTGCTATTACTTTTACTAATGCAGCTGTAAATGAGATGAAAACAAGAATCCTAGATAGATTGTATAATTTATCTATCAAAAAACCAGGATCATTGGAAGAATTTATTGCTTTCGCTAAGGATAGTAAAATTAATGGGAAACCTATAAGTCAATTAAATGACGATGATATTTCTGCTGCAGCTAAAAATGTTCTTTTCAATATACTGCACAATTATCAAGACTTTAATGTATCTACGATTGATAGCTTTTTGCAAAAACTTTTTAGAGGTGCTCTCTACGAGATTGGCATTAGATATAATTATGAATTGATAGTGAAAAATGATGAGATTTATGAAGATGCAGTTGACGATTTCATTATGAGTTTACAAAAAAAAGATCGAGCTTTTAACTGGCTAGTGAAATTTATTGAGGACAAACTACGTGATAATAAATCTTTTAATTATAATAAGCTACTCAATGAGCT
>JAHDSP010000022.1 GCA_018432645.1 Bacteroidales bacterium
GATTATATAGACATAAATATAGAAAGCTTAAAATATCAAGAGACTACAGCAATAATTAATTATGCAATAACAAAAAAATGCAAAACAATTTTATCTGTTCATAAAATAAATGGCATAATAAATATTCATGAAATAGATGAACTTTTAAAACAACAAAAAGAATACAAAATCGATTATCTAAAAATCGTACTAAACCCTACAAATCAAAAAGAATATCAATTTTTTTGTAATCTATACAAAACATATAAAAATATAATATTTTTATGCATTGGTAAATATAGTATGGATTCTAGAATTTTTGCAATCAAAAATGAAGTACCATTTATTTATACATTAAGTGATGAAAGCGTCATGATGTATGATGGTCAGGTATATTACAGAGATTTAATGAGGAGGATAGAAGAGAGCAGAGGATGAGGGTAAGAGGAGAGATAGATTGCAAAGGGATGGGTTAAAATAACATTTTTATGTTATACTTTAAATATTTTATAATTTAAATAAAATTTATTAATTTTGTTAAAAATTTTATAATTATGAAGGAGCTACTTGAAAACATTGATGAATACTTGGCTCTACCCAAGGATCACAAGCGAGATTTCCTTGATGAGCTATATCAATATCTCGTCAATAACAATGCTACAGCTGTAGATTATCAAAAAGTAAAAATTCAATCTACCGCAGCCATATGTCCCGATTGCAGAAGTGAGAATGTCATAAAAGCGGGCAAAAGAAATGGCAGACAAGTTTACAAGTGCAAAACCTGCGGTTATCAATTCCGTGATACTGCTCGCACCTTTGTCTATCGCATGCGAAAATATCCATTAATGCTCGATTACATGAGATGTATGCTAGAAGGTAAAAGTCTGCGAGCTTGTGCTGATGAGGTTGGCATTTGTTTGAAAACAAGTTTCGAATGGCGACACAAAATATTAGCTGCTATTAGAGCCTTAGAAGGTGGTATTAGCTTCTCTGGCATTGTGGAAGCTGATGAATTGCTAATGAACTATTCAGAAAAAGGTAGGAAATTCAAAAGCAAAGAAGAATATCGAAGAGCTAAAAGGAAAAAACATCCCAAGGTAGCAGTTTTAGTCGTAACAGACAGAGAAGGTAATTTGCTTTTCAAACAAGTTGGAGAGAAAAAAGTAAAAAATGAACAATTAAGAGAAGAGCTGAAAAATAGAATATCAAAGAGTAATCTAATATGTGTAAAGCCCAAGAAAGAGTTCAGAAAAGCAGTTAAAAGTTTGCAAAGTAAAAAAGTCATAGTTAATAAAAAGCAGATTAAGCGAGGGATGTATAGTGTCAAGATAGTCGAGAGCAAAATAAGTGATTTTAAGATATGGCTGAGTAGATTTCATGGAGTGGCTACAAAGTATTTGCAAAGCTATTTGATGTGGTTTGTGATAATGAATAAATACTTAAAAGAGTTGATAGATCCTGATATTGGCAGACTACTAAACCTGTCATCGCACGACAGATGGGCGTGGGACAAGTATCGA
>JAHDSP010000200.1 GCA_018432645.1 Bacteroidales bacterium
ACAGTAGTATCATTAATAGTGTAAAAATAAGGCCCGCCCCAGTCGAGAGAGTCAACATCAACAGAATATTGCCAACCAGCTATACCAGAGTTACTAGATAATCTGAGCATCCACTCAAATACCCATCCATTATCAATACCATAGTCATCACATATTTCGATATTCCAAGTACCATTTAGTGGACACCCTATTAATCCACTAAGTGGATTTTCTGGTACAATATAATTTGTATGGCTTGTTGTATCAGTAGCAGGAATAGGGGATGGGCCATGTGAATCTAAATAATTCAACCAACCTTGACTTCCAACTCCTTGATAGGAATATGTAGGAACCTCTGACCAGCAATAGAGCCATGGTGTACCAGGTGCATTTTGTGGATTATTGGGATCGCATCCTGATGAATAATCATAAGCTTGTCCTAAATAATTACCACCACTATGAATATTATTATCTAAAACAACACTTTGACCATTAGGGCATATTATTCTAAAACCTAAGTCGCCAGCAAAAGAGTGCTCTATAGAAATACAAATAGACTCGATATCAGTAGCTTGCTGTACTGTAGCACCTGCAGGGAACTGATCAAAAGTAACTGGTGTGCCATAGCACTGAGTAGGACAATTAGGACCATCAGGTATGAAAGTAACAGAATCATATGTGCCCTGAGCTGTTACTACATTACTGAATGGATCTATTACAACTATATTCCCCAAATTCATTCCGCTAGTTAATATTATTGAATCACCTTCACATATGTCTGGCACAGGATTAACACCTGTGATAGGATTATCACTTATTCTAACTCTAAAGTTAAAAGATAAAGTATTCGTACAGCCCATAGTGTCTATAATAGATAATGAAACATTATATCCAGAAGGTATGTTATAATGATGACTAACAACCGGTCCGTATAATGTATTACCATCGCCCATACTCCATGCAAATGTAGTATTAGAGGTTGTCTGATTATAAATAAGATGATTGTCTGGAAAAGTAGAACTGTCTGTTTTCACAGCTAAAGTGAGAGTATCATATGCACATAAATTAATATAATAATCAGGTGTAGGCAATGGATCAGTTAAGATACTGTCTAAAACTGGTGTAATTCTCTGACACATTTTTATGCAACTAATAGTCCCATCCCAACCAGTAGCATTAACTGTAGCATCAGATTTAAATCTGACAGTTATTTTACCACTAGGATTATATACAGTGGCTTGAACAGCAGAGTTTGCTGGTGTTAATGGATTAGCTTGAGAATACTTTATTAATACTGGTGAGCTAGTATCTGGTCCATCATATATAATCAATGTATCCCCAGCAGCTAAATCAACATATGCGAAAGATATTTTTATATGAGTATAAGTAGGATCTGCTGAGTACAATGTGAACCATCTATCTTGATTATTAGAGTAATTGCCACCAGGACCTCCATCATCATAAAACCAATATCCACAAGCTGATACACTTGTATTATGTGTGCTAGCATTTAAATTAATAGTTGGATTTTGTCCAAAAGCTATTGTTGTTGATATTATTAATGAAAATAATATAAATAATTTCAATCTTTTCATATCATAATGTATTAATTATGTTTTCCAGCTTGATATTTATTCCATAAATAATTGCCAGGTTTTACATATAAATAATAAGGTTCATTTTTTACTTTAATATATTGATAATTATCAGGTTTTATCTCCACGCCGAGTGAAAAAATATCTAATAATTTATGATTTTTAATGACTTCATCAAAATTTGGAATCTCTATTTCACTTACTTGCTCTCCACCTAATCTTTGTTTCACAACATTCTCATCCATTATCA
>JAHDSP010000184.1 GCA_018432645.1 Bacteroidales bacterium
ACAGTAGTATCATTAATAGTGTAAAAATAAGGCCCGCCCCAGTCGAGAGAGTCAACATCAACAGAATATTGCCAACCAGCTATACCAGAGTTACTAGATAATCTGAGCATCCACTCAAATACCCATCCATTATCAATACCAAAGTCATCACATATTTCGATATTCCATGTACCATTTAGAGGACATCCAATGAGACCACTAAGTGGATTTTCTGGTACAATATAATTTGTATGGCTTGTCGTATCAGTAGCAGGAATAGGGGATGGGCCATGTGAATCTAAATAATTCAACCAACCTTGACTTCCAACTCCTTGATAGGAATATGTAGAAACCTCTGACCAGCAATATAGCCATGGTGTACCTGGAGCATTTACAGGATTATTAGGATCGCAAGGACTTCCACTAGAACCTTCGTCAGATGGCTCATAAGATTCTCCTAAATGATTACTACCACTAAGATCATTATTATCTAATACAACACTTTGACCATTAGGGCAAATGATTTTAAAACCTAAATCACCAGCAAAAGAATGCTCCATAAATATACATATAGACTCTATATCACTAGCTTGTTGTACAGTAGCTCCAGGAGGAAATTGGTCAAAAGTAACTGGAGTACCATAGTATCCTGGAGAACAATGAGGACCATCTGGTATGAAAGTTGGTACATCATATACACCTTGTGCTGTTATAACACTACTGAATGGAGTTACTTCAACGATATTCCCCAAATTTATTCCACTAGTTAATATTATTGAATCGCCTTCACATATGTCTGGCACAGGATTAATACCTGTGATAGGATTATCACTTATTCTAACTCTAAAATTAAAAGATAAAGTATTCGTACAGCCTATAGTGTCTATAATAGTTAATGAAACATTATATCCAGAAGGTATATTATAATGATGACTAACAACCGGTCCGTATAATGTATCATTGTCGCCCATACTCCACACAAAAGTAGTATTTGCTGGTGTTTGACTATAAATAATATGATTATCTGGGAAAGTAGAGTTATCAGTTTTAACAGCTAAAGTGAGAGTATCGTAGGAACATAAATTAATATAGTAATCAGTTGTGGGTAATGGATCAGTTAATATACTATCTAGAACTGGTGTAATTCTTTGGCACATTTTTATGCAACTAATAGCAGAATTCCATCCAGCAGCATTATCTGCTCCATCAGTTTTGAATCTAACAGTTAGTCTGCCTCCAGGATTATTTATAGTGGCTTGAACAGCAGAGTTTGCTGGTGTTAATGGATTGGCTTGTGAATACTTTATTAATACTGGTGAGCTAGTATCTGGTCCATCATATATTATCAATGTATCACCAGCAGCTAGATCCAAAGATGCGAATGATATTTTTACGTGTGTATATGTGGGATCGGTAGAATAAAAAGTTATCCATCTATCTTGATTATTAGAGTAATTGCCACCAAGACCTCCGTCGTCATAAAACCAATATCCACAAACTGATACACTTGTATTATGTGTGCTAGCATTTAAATTAATGGTTGGATTTTGTCCAAAAGCTATTGTAGTGGATATTATTAATGAAAATAATATAAATAATTTCAATCTTTTCATAATGTATTAATAATGTTTACCTGCTTGATATTTATTCCATAAATAATTGCTTGATTTTACATACAAATAATATGGCTCATTTTTTACTTTAATATATTGATAAGTATCAGGTTTTATCTCCACGCCGAGTGAAAAAATATCTAATAATTTATGATTTTTAATGACTTCATCAAAATTTGGAATCTCTATTTCACTTACTTGCTCTCCACCTAATCTTTGTTTCACAACATTCTCATCCATTATCA
>JAHDSP010000428.1 GCA_018432645.1 Bacteroidales bacterium
ATTAAATTCACAAAATAATAATATGATAGTATATGATAGCACATTAAATCAGCAAGTGCTTATAGACAAAATAGATAGCAAAGATTTACAACATCCTATTTTTGCAGAATATTATAAATTTTATTTTGAAAGTTATAACCCCGACATGTCAATAATAGAAAAGATAAAACCATTATTAGATGATATATCTATAACTATTGTAATGGGCTCATGGTGTGGTGACTCTCAAGAGCAAATACCTATGTTTTATAAAATTATTTCGTTATTGAATTTTGATGAAAATAAAATTCAATTAATAGCAGTAGATAGGAAAAAACATGCGAGAGAATACGATGCATTAGTACAATCTCTAAATATTGAGCTAATTCCTACATTTATCTTTTATAAAAATGGTAAAGAACTCGGTCGCATAATAGAATCGCCACAAGAGACATTAGAAGCTGATATTTTGAAAATTTTAAATCAATAAAATGTCTAAAGAAAAAGATAAAAATAAAAAAGAATCTGCATTGAAGGTGAATGATGGCATTGATGAGCCATCTCAGATAAATCCTGATGTAGTAAAAAATTTTTTATCACAAAAAAAACCTTTTTCTATAGAAGAAATAATTGAAGGAATTAAAAATGGTGATAGAGTAGCTTTATCTAGAGCAATTACCTTGATTGAGAGTTTGAATCCTACACATTATGAGCTTGCTCAAAAGATAATACAAGAGTGCCTACCGCTAAGTGGCAATAGTTTACGTATTGGTATAACAGGAATACCTGGCGCTGGCAAAAGCACATTTATAGAGTCTTTTGGTACTATGCTTACTAATTTAGGTCATAATGTTGCTGTCTTAGCCATAGATCCTACTAGTCAAATATCTAAAGGTAGTATCTTAGGAGATAAAGTACGTATGGAAAAGCTGGCAACCAATCCAAAAGCTTTCATTCGTCCTTCGCCATCTGCTGGCACACTAGGTGGAGTTTCACGCAAAACTAAAGAATCGATGATTCTCTGCGAAGCTGCAGGATTTGACATTATCTTAATCGAGACTGTTGGCGTGGGACAAAGTGAGGTAGCAGTAAAAAATATGATAGATTTCTTCCTTTTATTACTTGTAGCTGGCGCAGGAGACGAATTGCAAGGTATGAAACGTGGTATTATCGAGATGGCAGATGCTATTTTTATTAATAAAGCAGATGGTGATAATTTAAATAAAGCAAAAATTTCAGCACAAGAATATAAATTAGCAATGCATCTTTTGCCTCCACATCCTGCTGGGTGGGTGCCCGTAGTAGATGTGTGTAGTGCTATCACTGGCTATAATTTGGATATTATTTGGGAAACAATTCAAAATTATGTCAATTTAGTTAAGAGTAATGGCTTTTTTGATAGAAATAGACAACATCAAGAAGCTCAACGCATATACGATTATTTAGTTGAAGAACTAAATTTATTCTTTTGGAATAATGATAAACTACAATCTGAATATGAAGCACTAAAACAACAGGTACTACAACAAAAATTAACTGCATATCAAGCAGCTACAATTTTGAAATCACTATTTATAAAATTGTTATCAAAAATATAAATAACAGCTTATTTGCCACCTAATTCTCTAAATAAATTTTTAATATTTATCATTTCTAATGAGATTTTTGTAGGAGAGAATTTCACCTCTTCATTATTTACACAACATTCATCTACAAAAAACCAGCTATATTTAGATGTATTAAAATCTGGAATTTCAATATATTTATCATTTAATACTTGCAATTTATTATAATACACACTATCTAAATGTGTAGAGTTTTTATCTAAAATATTTTGATTTTTGGTCGGTTTTTTATTATATTTTTGCTGTAATTCTATTATTTGTTTGTAAAGTATTTCATTTTTTTGTTTGGAATTTATTAATTTTTCTATAGACCATATAGGTTCATACCTCAGTAATATAAATGGTTGCACTTTATCTATATAAACAATTTTTAGGCTATCAGATTTCATAGCTTTTGGTTCACATATTAAACTATCCTCGCAAAATATTTTTAAAAATGAATCTTTTAATTCGAAATGCCAATTTTTAGGTATATTTGATAATATCATAGATAGTGTAGGATCGTCTTTTGCCCATTTAATAACTAATGAATCTGGGAAAATATTATTAGATGTTAGAGCTGTGATATGCAATAAAATGATTATTGTTATAATGATTAATTTTTTCATAATTTTTTTTATAATAATTACTAAAACTATGCCAAAAATATTTTAAAGGTTATATAACCTTTATTGAGAGTAATAATATTGTAGATTAATATTTAATTGTACAATTGTTGTTATTAATCCACAAATACACACAAATGAGAGTGATGGGGGACGGGGTGACAAGGAGACTAATATTAGTTATAAGTTAATCTACAAATGGACACAAATTGACACAAATGAAAAATCAAGGTTCAGACAATTTATTTTTATCATTCTCTGTGTTCTCTGTGCCTTCTTTTGAGAACTTTGTGGTTAATATTTAAATGTCTTATAATTAATAAACCTGTATTAACAAATTTTTTATAAAATTAATCAATTACAAATACTTACAAATGATTATGTTCGTAAGTAATTGATTATTATCCGACTATGGTGTATTTGTGATATTAATTTTGCTGCACAAACATTTCAAAAAAACACAAAATTATGAAAACACAAGAAAAAAACA
>JAHDSP010000050.1 GCA_018432645.1 Bacteroidales bacterium
CACTTCAGCAGAACGCCCCATGACAATATAGTAATTATTAGCATTATCATTATAATCTATATATCTAAGTTCATCAAAATGAACAATTCCATCATTTTTAGCAATAATTTTATTTTCTATGCCCACACGACCTACTGCACCACCAATATGGAAAGTACGTAATGTAAGCTGAGTACCAGGTTCACCAATAGATTGGGCTGCTATCACACCAACAGCTTCTCCCATATTCACTAATTTACCTATAGCCAAGTTTCTACCATAGCATTTAGCACATACGCCATGTCTAGATTCACAAGTGAGTACTGAGCGAATTTCTACTTCAGTAATACCAGCATCTATTATAGCTTGGGCTTTATTTTCAGTAATTTCTTCTCCTTCATGAACAATAATTTCACCAGTTATAGGTTTTTGTATATCATGCAGAGAAACTCTACCTAAAATACGATCATATAAAGATTCAACGATTTCATCACCATTACGTAAATCACTAACTACTAATCCACGTAAAGTACCGCAATCATCTTCGGTAACAATTACATCTTGAGCAACGTCAACTAATCTACGAGTTAGATAACCAGCATCTGCAGTTTTAAGAGCAGTATCTGCTAAACCTTTTCTAGCACCGTGAGATGAAATAAAGTATTCAAGCGTTGACAAGCCTTCTTTAAAATTTGCTATAATAGGATTTTCAATAATTTCTGAGCTAGAAATAGCGCTCTTTTGAGGTTTAGCCATCAATCCACGCATACCACATAGCTGACGTATTTGCTCTTTAGAACCTCTAGCACCTGAATCTAGCATCATATAAACAGGATTAAACCCTTGTTTATCATTAGCTATTTGCTTAATTAATATTTGAGTTAATTTAGCATTAGCATGCGTCCATGTGTCAATTACTTGATTATATCGCTCATTATTAGTAATTAAGCCCATATTATAATTTGCCATTATCTCATCTACCTCTTCTTTAGCTTCATTGATAATATCAACTTTTTCTTCTGGTATTATTAAATCTCCTAAATTAAAAGATAATCCACCTTTGAATGCTATTTGATAACCTAATTGTTTAACGTCATCTAGAAATTGAGTAGTTACAACATTATTTGTAGCTTTTAAAACATCAGCAATAATGTCTCTAATAATACTTTTAGTAACAACTTTATTTATAAAACCAACCTCTTCAGGAACGATTTCATTGAAAATTATTCTACCAATAGTTGTCTCTATAAGAGATTTATTGCCATTTTTATCGTTAATCAACACTTTCACTACAGCATGCATATCTACCTTGCCTTCATTATAAGCCAATAAAGCTTCTTCTTTAGAATAGAATATTTTGCCTTCACCGCGAATTATGTACTCTGGTGTACTTTTGCGTTCTTTTGTTAAATAATACAATCCAAGTACCATATCTTGAGATGGAACGGCAATAGGAGCACCATTAGCGGGATTTAGAATATTATGTGTTGAAAGCATTAATATTTGAGCTTCTGCCACAGC
>JAHDSP010000394.1 GCA_018432645.1 Bacteroidales bacterium
GCTGTGGCAGAAGCTCAAATATTAATGCTTTCAACACATAATATTCTAAATCCCGCTAATGGTGCTCCTATTGCCGTTCCATCTCAAGATATGGTACTTGGATTGTATTATTTAACAAAAGAACGCAAAAGTACACCAGAGCATATAATTCGCGGTGAAGGCAAAATATTCTATTCTAAAGAAGAAGCTTTATTGGCTTATAATGAAGGTAAGGTAGATATGCATGCTGGAGTGAAAGTGCTGATTAACGATAAAAATGGCAATCCATCCCTTATAGAAACAACTATTGGCAGAATAATTTTCAATGAAATCGTTCCTGATGAGGTTGGTTTTATTAATAAAGTTATTACTAAAAGTATTATTAGAGACATTATTGCTGATGTTTTAAAAGCTACAAATAATGTTATTACTACTCAATTTTTAGATGACGTTAAACACTTAGGTTATCAAATAGCATTCAAAGGTGGATTATCTTTTAATTTAGGTGATTTAGTAATACCAGAAGAAAAAGTTGATATTATCAATGAAGCTAAAGAAGAAGTAGATGAGATAATGACAAATTATAATATGGGCTTAATTACTAATAATGAACGATATAATCAAGTGATTGACACATGGACTCATGCTAATGCTAAATTAACTCAAATATTAATTAAACAAATAGCTAATGATAAACAAGGTTTTAATCCTGTTTATATGATGCTAGATTCAGGTGCTAGAGGTTCTAAAGAGCAGATACGTCAGCTATGTGGTATGCGTGGATTGATGGCTAAACCTCAAAAGAGTGCTACTTCTAGCTCAGAAATCATTGAAAATCCTATTATAGCAAATTTCAAAGAAGGCTTGTCAATGCTTGAATACTTTATTTCATCTCACGGTGCTAGAAAAGGTTTAGCAGATACTGCTCTTAAAACAGCAGATGCTGGTTATCTAACTCGTAGATTAGTTGATGTTGCTCAAGATGTCATTGTTACTGAAGATGATTGCGGTACTTTACGTGGATTAGTAGTTAGTGATTTACGTAATGGTGACGAAATCGTTGAATCTTTATATGATCGTATTTTAGGTAGAGTTTCTCTGCATGATATACAAAAGCCTATAACTGGTGAAATTATTGTTCATGAAGGAGAAGAAATCACTGAAAATAAGGCCCAAGCTATAATAGATGCTGGTATTACTGAAGTTGAAATTCGCTCAGTACTCACTTGCGAATCTAGACATGGTGTATGTGCTAAATGCTATGGTAGAAACTTGGCTGTAGGTAAATTAGTGAATATGGGAGAAGCTGTTGGTGTGATAGCAGCACAATCTATTGGTGAACCTGGTACTCAGCTTACATTACGTACCTTCCATATTGGTGGTGCAGTAGGTAATGTGGGTATAGAAAATAAAATTATTGCTAAAAATGATGGAATTGTTCATTTTGATGAACTTAGATATATAGAATATGCTAATAATGCTAATAATAATTACTATATTGTCATGGGGCGTTCTGCTGAAGTGAATTTACTAGATCCTAATACAATGACTATTATGCAATCTTCTAATATTCCTTTTGGCTCTAAACTATATAAATTAGAAGGTGA
>JAHDSP010000549.1 GCA_018432645.1 Bacteroidales bacterium
ACAGCTCCAGATATAGGTGCTGATGAGTTTGAGGGTATCCCAAGCTATACTTGTACTACTCCAGATCCTGGTAATACTGTGGCAAGCAGCAATCCAGCTTGTTATGGTGAAACTATTAATCTTAGCTTACAAAATGCTACATCCGGTACTGGTGTTAGCTATCAATGGAAGGAGTCTACTGATGGATCATCTTATACTGATATAGATGGGGCTACTGATGACACATATAGCTTCGTATTTACAGAATCTAAATATTACAAATGTGAGGTAACTTGCCTGAATGGTCATGAAACAGCTACCTCTATTCCTGTATTTATTGATTTTGTTAACAATATATTATCTACTACACCTGATACCTTATGTGGAGCAGGCCAGGCTACATTGTCTGCTACTGCTACCACAGGAGCTGATATAGTATGGTATGATGTATCCACCGGAGGTACCTCACTATATACTGGTTCACCTTTTACTACATCTCTGATATCAGACACTACATCATTTTATGTAGCTGCTGAAACTTCGTCACCAAGTTCTACTACAGTAGGTACAGGCACTAGTACTACTTCTAATTTACCTTTTTACGGTTATTATGATTATTCTTATGGAGCTATGCTTTATACTGCTGATGAACTAAATATTAAAGGACCTATTACAAAAATACAATTCCATGTAGGTAATACTCCATCTAGTTATCAAACTGATGCTCAGATAATATACATGAGCGAAGTAACATATACGGAATTTCCTAATGCTAATCTAATAGATACTAGCACACTTACTAAGGTAAAAGGGCCATTTTCTTATACTTGGAATGGTGGAGGATGGAAAGAGTTTGAGTTAGATGTACCATTCGATTATTCTGGGAATAATTCATTATTAATAGTATGGGTAAATAATGATGGTAGCTATGCTATAGGATATCCTACTTTTAGCTATACAACAAAGACAAATACCGGCTTATATAAATATCAAGATGACAGTTATCCATCAATACCTGGTACAGGTACTATAACATCTAATAGACCAAATATTATTGTAGATGGTCAAAAAGTATGTTCTAGTCCACGAGTAGAGGTAGTAGCTATAGTGAATCCATCTACTCCTATTACTATTACAGATAATAAAACTATTTGTAATAATGCTGTAGATAGCATAGAAGTTTTAACAGGGGCTAGTGCTTATGAGACATTCACATGGTCTCCTGCTACTAACTTATATACTGATGCTGCATGCACTACAC
>JAHDSP010000225.1 GCA_018432645.1 Bacteroidales bacterium
ATATCTGATCTATCTTTATAATCTATTAAATCATTATTTATATAATTTATGGGAATTTTTACTGGGTCAGTAATAATGCCAAAGTCATAAAAAGGCTTAATGCGTATTTCTCCCAATTGTTTTCTAGTTTGAAAACCATAAGCTAATATTCTGGCTTCTAAGTTACCATAGAAAAAACCATCACCCCATGCTCTGTTTTTGTAAATTCCTCTTAGAGATTTTCCACCTCCGAGCCCTTCTACTAAAGTATTATTAGAAAATGCTTGAGTAATATAAGGCATGAAATAGTATGGTGCCTGAGCTCCTATTTGATCTTGAAAACCTAATCTCAGAGCCATGATGCAATATTTATTAAATAATGGATAGAAAAATTTAAAATTTGTAGAAAATCTAAAAAATTTTTTTGAATCCAATGCATCTATTTTAGGATTAGCGAGGAAATTTAATTCTCCATAAATACCCTTTGTAGGATTAAATATTTTGTCTCTACCATCATATACATAAGATAGTCTCGGTGCTATTATCCAACCACCTTCTGCCTCATCAGCTCTGATAAATCCATTATTTATATAGTAATCAATTAAAAGTGTAGTATCAGGTAAAGGATTTTTTTGATGAAATTTATTAATAGCATCGATATTCACTGTGCCAATTTTATAATTAAATATGTGCAATCCAAATATTAAAGAAGAATGATCACTCAATTTATACCAGATATCATTAGTGAGTCTGAAAATTTTTCTGTCATATCTATAAAACATCCTGCTAATATATGATTCGTCATTTTCTTTCATATATTCTGGGTGAAAAGTTGATGCATAACCATTAAATCCATAGAAATCTGTAGCTTGTTCATGTATATACGAAAAATCACTTACTACACGCCATTTACCATTTTTTATCTTTTTGCCACTATCAAAAAAAAGTTGACTGATTATGCTACCTCTTGTAGTTATATCTATCTCATAGCTAATATTGTAAATATAGTTTGGATATAATCTGCCATCACCGAAATCATACATACTAGTTAATAAACCTACCTCAAAACCTAAATCTGAATTATACAAAACAACAGGTAAAAAATTCCATCTTTTGCCCTTCACTATTGTATCTTGTGAATAAAGATTAAATGACAAAAGAATGCAAAAAATTATGAAAAAAAATCTATGCTTCATAAATGTTATTTTTTTAAATTTCATTTTTTTTAACTATTTTATTCCCCAAAAACATATAAAGTCCCGATACAATAAATGATAAAATCACAAACTCTGGGATGAAAATACCGAAAATTATTAGCAACAATACATACACTAATCCTGCTATCACACTCTGAAAAGCGATTTTTGGTGAAATATTATAATGAAATGCTGCCCATGCTGCAGGTAGCACTGTAAATCCTATGCCCGTAATGAAATTGACAACAGTGATTATATCTCTAATGAAATATGCTATTAAAACAGCTAATAAAATAACTATTAATGTAATAAATTGCGTATTTTTCTTTAATTTTTTATCATCATCTTTAACTTTTTTAAATAAATTAAGTGCAAATCCTGATGAAATAACAAAAATTTGTGTATCTGCTGAACTCATTATAGCTGCAAAAACCATAACTAATACTATCGTAGATAATTTTTGTGGTAATAAAGCTACCAGTCCATTACCAAAAGCATTAGTAGGTAATATGTTAGGATTTGAAATTTTAGCAGATAATGCTATCCAAGTAATTATAATACCACTAATGAATGTTAATACCGCAGACCACCAAAAGCCTTTTTTGACAACTTTTAAATTTTTAGCTGCATATACTCTCTGCCAATATTCTGCACTCTGAAATACTATTAATATTCCAAAAAGTAAAAAAGCTATCATCATTCCCCAGTCTAATTGTGTAGTTTTATACATCTCTGGTAAAACTGTGGGCGCATCATTGATCCATATTATTCTTATTATCACTATCATGATAACCATCATCACAAAATATTGAAAAATATCTGTCCTAATAACACTCTGAAACCCGCCTATAAATAAATAAACAGCTAAAACTATAGCGGCAAATATTAAAGATTTTTCATATGACCATCCACTCACTCCAGATAAAACTGCTGAACCTGCTATGAATTGATTTAATAACATACCTAAATAAACTATCATTAGCACTATAGTTGTGAGAGTACCAGTTTTTTTATCATACTTTATGTAAAACCAGTCCATCATAGTATAAGTTACTTTTTCTTCACTCCATGATTTTAATTTTTTAGCATAAGGAATAAATAAAATAAATCCTACAGCTGTTCCTAGAAATACAAATAGAGCTGATAAACCAAATCTAAATACATAAGCAGAAAATGCTACTAATGCAGCACCTCCTATATATGATGCCACTACCGAAGCAGTAAATCCAGATGTACCTACTTTGCGACCAGCAATTAAAAAATCCTCTGTAGTTCTTTTACGCGAGCCTACAACTGCTATAATTATTACGATTAATGTGTATAATGCTAATAGCCAATGATAATCTTGCCATGTCCCAAAATAATTAATAATAGATTTAAACATTTTTTTTGGCAAAAAAAGTAATTTTTTTCAAACTTAAAATACAAATTGATAAATTACATATTTTCTTAAAAATTTCTTTTAAAAATCATTGTTGTCCGATAAAAAATTTTTAAGAAAAGGAGTTCAAAAACTTTTTTAATATATAGTATTTTTGTTTAAATAACTCAATACTATACATTATGAGCAAAAGTAGTCATTTTTTTGGACAATCTGTTTTCGGACAGCTGATTTAAAGATGTGATAAACAAGCAAATAGAGATATTTGATAGTAC
>JAHDSP010000256.1 GCA_018432645.1 Bacteroidales bacterium
TCCCACAGCATATATATTGTTATAAGGCGTGGAATTATCAGGATTTAGCTTTGTACAAGTTAAATAATTTTCTAATGATAAATCATAGTTTTTCAGATAGAATTGTGCTTTGCCACCTAAATCATATACACCATAATAATTAGGGTATATCTCTCCTCCACGTTGTAAATATTTCAATGCTTCTACGAGCATTTTTTCTTTTTTATTTGGATTATCAGTTTTTTCAGCTTCTTTTATTAAAACTTCTGCAGCAGAGACTTGCACCTTTGCACTATTATTTGAAGTTTTAGCATCTGTGGTGAATAATGTTAAATTGTCTTTCCACACAAAACTTCTACTTACTGTTTTGACTCCGTACAAAGCTAAAATTGTTATCAAGACATACATCGCCCACTTTGGACTTCTCTCTCCCCATTTTGTAAATAACCAACCAACTGCTAATGTGAATCCTGCTGATGCAGACAAGACAAATCGCTCATTCATAAAGGTTCCAACATTAAAAAGTAGATTAGAAACCATTGAAAAATTAGCTATAAACATCAATATAGCAAAGGCTATTATTGGTCTTTTCTTCCACGATTTAATTAAAATATAGATAATTGCTAGTACCATTATTATTGCCAGCCACACTCTAAAATCACCAAAATTTAATATTGGTATTTGCTTAGGATAATAGTCATGTGTGAGTGGATGTGGGAAAATTAATAATTTGAAATATATCAACCAAGTGAAAAGTACAGTAGCTATCTCCTCTGTTTTAGTAGAATTGATAAAAGGATTATTTAACAGTTCTTTTGGTATTTCAGTATTGAGAAAAGCTCCGAGCACTTGAGAACGAATAAATATAAATAAAGCCGCAGGTATCAAAAGCACTATAAATGAGTTAATAATGTATTTTTTAGAAAATGATTTATGAGTAAATATTAGCCAAAACAACCATACACCAATCCAAGTGAGAGCATTTTCTTTAGACAATAAAGCTATGAAAAAGATAAATCCAGATAAAAACAATTTGTAAATTTTAGGTTGATTATGATAAGATAGCAAAAGTAAAATGGCACCTAATGAGCCGAGCATAGAAAATATCTCATCTAAACTTTTGATGTTGCAGACTACTTCAGTATGAATCGGATGGAAAAGATATAGCACTGTAGCTAAAAAAGCAATTAATTTAGCATTTTCTTTGTTAAATGGTGGGAAAGACAGCAAAGCTTTGATAGTGAGAAAAAGAATGACCATTAGCAGAGCATAAGAGAGAATATTTGTGAGATGACCTATCCATGGATGAAAACCAAATAATTCTTTTTGAATAGCAAAGATAAATTGAGTAAATGGACGATAGCGACCACCAGCTACTATTTGTTTCCCTTCGCCAAAGAAACCTTCGAATAAATCGTGAGTAAAAATATCTTTAGTCCCCCTAATACCTTGCTGAGTGTATTTATTACCTGTCATTACTAGTGCGTCATCCAAAGTATAATCAAAAGTAATTGTAGGTAAATACAGGATAGTAGCGGCTATAAATAGAAACCAGCACAATTTTTTATTAGGATATTCTGTAATCTTAGTAATCCATGTTCTCTTTGCTAAAGTCTTCATACAATAAATATTTTTTGCGAATTTGCATAAAATTTTCTAAATCTTTTTGCCATGAAGCTCTAATTTGATCAGCTGTTAATCCTTGAATTATTTGTTTTCTTAATAAATCTGTTCCTGCTAATTTATCAAAAAATGGTATAATAAAGAATTTATCTTTTTCTTTGGAGCATTTGTAACTTTCTATGAGTAAGTCTAAATATATTTTTCTATAATATTTCAAAAAATGTGTTGAGAAATTAGTAAGATCTATTCCTTTACATGCAATATTTTTATAAGGGGGATTAATAGATTTATCTGGAATAGAAATCGGAGTAAAAATCGTATCATTAATGCAAAAATCTGGAGCTCCTAGAAGAGTAAAAGGCTTATCAGTTCCTCTACCCACACTCATCGTAGTTCCTTCAAATAATACCAAATGAGGATATGCATATATTGCAGCCATATTGGGTAAATTAGGTGATGGAGAGAAATTTATTTCTATCAATGAATCATGGGTATAATTTTGGCATTTAATTACTTCTAAATCACAACGTTCTCGAGATGTTAACCAATTTTGATCATTTATCATCATTGATAGTTCTCCAATAGTCATACCATATACTAGAGGAATTGGCACTACACCTACAAAAGAAGCAAATCGCATATCTAATACAGGACCATCAATAAAATAACCATTAGGATTGGCTCTATCCAAAATTATTACTGGAATTTTTTTTAAAGCACATGCATCCATCATATGAAATATAGTGCTTATATATGTGAAACATCTAACACCCACATCTTGCAGATCTATCAAAATGATATCTACATTATCTAAATCAAATGGAGTAGGTTTGTATTTATCTCCATAAAGAGAAATTATTTGTATATAGTTTTTATTTACAGTCTTGTATTTGTCGTTAAATATTTTTTTACCATCAGGTTGATCAATATAAAATCCATGCTCTGGAGTAAAAATTTTACTTACTTTTATACCTTCTATTACAAGTGAATCTACAAGATGTCTTTCATAAATTTTGCTATTATTATTGCATAGAATACCTACATTTTTATTTTTTAATTTATAAAAATATTCATCAGTAAGCTCTATCGCAGGAATATATTGTCCTAATAGGCTAACATTAAAAAATATCAGCTCAATAAAAAATAAAAAAATATATTTTTTACAAAAAATCATATTACAAAAATAAATAAAAAAAATATATTGTATTTTATATTATTGATAATTAATCTGGTAATTAAAAAATAAAACTTCAAAAAATATCAATTTTTTTGGTTCTATAACGTTTGTGGTTAAATTATTTAGGTTAATTATTTTACCACAAAGGTCACCAAGATATTACACAAAGTTCACAAAGTGTCATTTATAAGCTTTTTAATTTCTATCTTTCTCTGTGTCCTTTGTGCCTTCTTTGAGAACTTTGTGGTTAATATTTAACAGTATAATATTAAAAAATTTCATTTTTATAAAATTACTCTTTTTTAATCTTTACCCATACAAAACGTTATAGAACCAATTTTTTTTTAATTTTAATATTTTTGCATAATAAATAAAAAAAATTAAGTTTGTTTCCAGCTTAAACTTTTGCAATTTATCATTCATTTTGATAGTTTTTTACGATATTTATCTACATAATAATTCTTTCATATTTGAAAAATTACTATTAATTTTGAAAATAAAATTCATATGTCAGGACACAGTTCTTTTAATAAATATAAAAAAATTTGTTTTCTACAAATTTTCATTATTTTTTCTTTTAATCTTTTCTCGCAGGGAATAGCGGTTGGCAGCTGGCGATATCATTTACCTTTTAATAATGTAATAGGAGTAGCTAATACTGGTAATTTATTCTGGGCATGCAATTCATATTATTTATATAGTTTTGATATTTCTACTAGCGAAATCACTATTTATAGCAAATTAAATAAATTATCTGATATAAAGATAAATGCTTTTGCTTTTGATAAAGCTCATTCAATAATGATTTTAGGTTATCAAAATGGGAATATTGATATTTTTAATTACAATAATTTAACTATTCGTAATGTGCCAGATATATATTTAAAATCAATGATGGGGTCCAAAAGCATCAATAATATTTATGTAAAAGATAATTTTATTTATTTTTCTTGTGATTTTGGTATAGCTATATATGATTTAAATAAAAATGAATTTAAAAATACTTATTATTTATCTCAATATCTACAAAATAAAAAGGTAAAAGCCACATTTATTTATAATGATTATTTGTACTCAGTTTTTGATACGATCATTATCTATGCTCCTCTAGATGGTAGCAATCTAAATGATTTTACAAATTGGAATACTTTTTTTGCTACTAATTCAGAAATTATATATGCTAATGTATTAAATAATAATTTATATGCTGTCATAGATAGTGGATGGAATGATTTAATTATTAAATATAATGTCAATCATTGGGATACCATTATCGATACACTTCACTTTAATATTAATAAAATCGTTTTTGATAATAATGAGTTTATTATTTTAGCAGAAGGGTCTGTTTTTATATATGATAATTCATGGAATTTAAAATATAAAATATATAAATATTTCCCAAGTGATGATGTACCATATCCTTTGGATGCTATTTATTCGGCAGATAAAAAATATTTAATAATTGGAGATAAAAATGTTGGGTTAGTTTATAATTGGAATGATACATGGAATAATAGAATCGTTACTCCCTCTGGTCCATCATCAGATCAATGTTTTAAGGTATCATATAGTAACGGGGCTATTTTGTCAACAGCTGGAGGATATGATATGTCTTTTGGTAATCTATGGAATCAAATTAATGTAGAAATTTTTAAAAATGAAAATTGGTCAATATATAATAGTGATGAGTTTCCTGAACTTTCTAATATAAGAGATGGGATTAAAGCATTAATAGATCCTTTTAATGCTAATCGATTATTTATTGCTACATATGGATATGGACTAATTGAAATAAACAATAATATTGTAAAAATATTTAATGATACGAATTCTATTTTACCATCTACATCTGGTATAACTGGATTTTGTAGAATTAGCGATATACAGTTTGATTCTGCTGGTAATCTATGGATATTAGTAGCTGGAGCTAATGAATTTACTGTCTATAAAACTAATGGACAAATGGTTAGGTTACCTATAAGCTCTTCTATTAGCAATAATAATCCTGGAGAAATGGTTATAGATGAAAATAATAATAATGTGTACGTCCCTTTCCCACGTGGCAGTGGAGGAGTTTTGGTCTTTAAATATAATGGCACCATAGATAATACTTCTGACGATAGATCTATGGTATTGACTACTCAAGCTGGCAATGGTAAACTACCAAGTAATACTGTTTATTCACTTGCAATAGACAAAAATTATCAGCTATGGATAGCTACTAGTGAGGGCATAGCAGTTATTTATAATACTCAGAATTTTTTTACTGCAAATTCATTTGATGCATCGCAAATAATTCTAGATGTAGATGGCTACCCAATGCCTATGCTTATTTCAGAAAAAGTAAATAAAATAGAAATCGATGGAGCTAATAGGAAATGGTTTGCTACAGATAATGCAGGGATTTTTACTTTTTCACCTAATGGAGATAAAGAAATATATCATTTTACTGATAAAAATTCTCCTTTACTAAGCAATAAAGTGATCAGTCTGACTATTAATTCAATTACTGGAGAAGTATTTGCAGCTACCGATTTAGGATTAGTATCTTATCGTAGTAATGCGATAGAACCTTTTACAGAAATACAAGAAATAAAAATTTTTCCTAATCCTGTTCCTGCAGATATTAATGGATACATTACTATAGATGGCCTACCAGAGGATAGTTATGTTACCATTACAGATTCATATGGTAAAGTGGTTTATAAAACAAAATCTTTAGGTGGTAGAGCCACATGGAATGGAGTGGATGTTTACAATAATAAAGCTAAAAGAGGTGTTTATGTTGTCTGGGTTAGCAATGATGATGGCTCCATAAAAGGTACTGGTAAGTTTTTTATTGAATAAAAAATGAATAAAACTACTCTAGCATATATACTGCATACTATCCCATATACTAAAAAAGCGTATATCATTAATTCTTTGACACCTATGGGGAGGGTTGCATTTTTCCTCCCTTCTATATCACCTAAAAATAAATCTTATGAATATATTAAAATTCCATTAGTAAATGTGGAAATTACTTATAATGAATTAACAACAAGACAACATTTATACAAAATAGATAAAATATATCTGTATAGTTTTCCAGAAATGATTTCTGAACATGTACTACACTCTGCAGTAGCCAGTTTCATGGTTGAAATTATAATGAAAATAACCCCTCAAGATTTATACGATACACAACTGTATAATATTTTAACAATATTTGCTGATAAATTAAATAAATGGGAAAAAATTCCTAATGCTTTCATACTTTCATTTATGGCAAATATTTTAGA
>JAHDSP010000273.1 GCA_018432645.1 Bacteroidales bacterium
GTGGGTACATCGGGTAGATGTTTGTTTTTACAAATATATTGCTCTAATTCTTTTAATGGCATCAAATTATAGTTTGGTATACAATTAATCATAATATAATAGATATTTAAACAAAATTAAATGATTTTTTTGATATTTTAGCAAAAAAAATAGAATGTAAATAATTTTTTTATGAAATAACTTAAAATCTTCTAATAATCAGTATTTGATATATATTTGAAAAAATTAAAAAAAATTAATGGTACGTTTTTTGATAAGGAGTGAAATTTTTGGATGTTTTTCTGGGAGATGTATTTTTTTTGAGATGGGGAGAATGGGTGAGGGGAAGACGAGGAGACTAGGGAGAGGGGGTGACTGGGTGACGGGGAGACTGGGAGACGGGGAGACAAGGTGAAGAGTAATTAGTGATATATGATGAGTTTAAAAGTATAATGCTTTAAGCTAAATGTTTAAACTATTTTCCACTATTCCCTTTTCAATACCTTTCATTTCATTACTTTTTTACTTTTTTATAATACTAATTTTTACATTCCTTTCATAAAAAATTATTAATTTTGATAAATTGTTTTCATTGTGAGTAAAAAATTTTTACAGAAAATATTTATAAAGAGATCTCCATTCCCATTTAATCTTAGCAAATTAAGTGGAATAGATACTGTAAACGTTTTAGCAAATATTAATTCTAATGATGATCTGAAAGGATTAGAACTATTCATAAAAAATTTTAATGAAAATTATCCTCAAAGTAAATTTAATAATTATTTATATTATTCTGATAATGAAATGCCAATATATGTGGATAATTCTATTATTTTAAATGATTATATTAAAAATGAAAAGTCTAGATCAATAAAAAAATCAATTAAATTATTCATAAATAATGAGAAAATAAATTCAGATTTATTAATCTTTTTTAATCCAAATTATTTTTCTCCAATTAATTATTTATTAAAATACATACATACTGAATCATGCATAGGTATTGGTAGTGAAGAATATCAAAATTATTTTCAGTTGTATTTTATAATTAATGAATATCAGGAGATAAATACTATATTTGATA
>JAHDSP010000447.1 GCA_018432645.1 Bacteroidales bacterium
GATTAAAAGATATTCTTTCTTTGCTGCCAACATTGTAATCCATTATATTTCAATTCCTTATGGTGCGATTAAAAGAACTATGATTTAGACACTATGATAACAAAAAATAGAAATTTCAATTCCTTATGGTGCGATTAAAAGTATATTATCTTTTTCGTAGTTTAAAAAAAAGCCGTCTATTTCAATTCCTTATGGTGCGATTAAAAGATTGGTGGCATAAGTTTAGTGGTACATTTATAGGACAATTTCAATTCCTTATGGTGCGATTAAAAGTGTGAATAATGTAATTAGACTAAGCAACAGAGCTGGATTTCAATTCCTTATGGTGCGATTAAAAGTTGGCGAGGAGTAATGCTAAATGATTACATTACATTATTTCAATTCCTTATGGTGCGATTAAAAGACAGAATCTGCTAAACAAAAAATTATTATTCATAATGATATTTCAATTCCTTATGGTGCGATTAAAAGTATATAATAAAAACATTATTAATGTTTCAAATTTTGATTTCAATTCCTTATGGTGCGATTAAAAGATTATATAACTATCTAAAAGAAAATTCTCCATCTCTATTTCAATTCCTTATGGTGCGATTAAAAGCCCTCGCTCAGGGGAGGTACCATCTCCTATAACTTATTTCAATTCCTTATGGTGCGATTAAAAGTTTGCCTGGTCTATAGGTAAATCGTAGCTAATCAAGTATTTCAATTCCTTATGGTGCGATTAAAAGGATAATGATGTTGAGTTAAAGACTGATGACAAGTCAATTTCAATTCCTTATGGTGCGATTAAAAGTATTATACAAAATAATAAATATTCATATAATTTTATATTTCAATTCCTTATGGTGCGATTAAAAGTAATAAAAACCATTCATTTCTAAAAATTTTACCATCATTTCAATTCCTTATGGTGCGATTAAAAGTTTCTGTATCATCTCCTCTACTTTATCTCTGCACGAATTTCAATTCCTTATGGTGCGATTAAAAGGAGTATTTAGACTATAAAGATTTGAAAAAATATATAATTTCAATTCCTTATGGTGCGATTAAAAGTAATACTACTACGCCTAGTGCATATAAATTTATTCAATTTCAATTCCTTATGGTGCGATTAAAAGTTCCACAAATTTGACTACTAAATTTTAAATCTTTTAATTTCAATTCCTTATGGTGCGATTAAAAGTATATACAAAAGTTAACGGCAGAAAAACTTTTATATTTCAATTCCTTATGGTGCGATTAAAAGGAAGAGCATGTAAAAAATTTAATGAAAAAAGTTTAATTTCAATTCCTTATGGTGCGATTAAAAGAATGGTGCAGGGGTTCGCAGATGGCAGGCAAAATTGGATTTCAATTCCTTATGGTGCGATTAAAAGAATTCCTCGAATGTCATAATATTTTATTGATTTATATTTCAATTCCTTATGGTGCGATTAAAAGACTATCCGTAGCTATTTTATTGTAAAATGTTTTTTTATTTCAATTCCTTATGGTGCGATTAAAAGAAATTAATAAAAAAAATAACAATAAAAAAAAGCAAAATTTCAATTCCTTATGGTGCGATTAAAAGCCTTTAAAGTCTTTGTAAACTTACTATCTATCGCTTATTTCAATTCCTTATGGTGCGATTAAAAGGAAGATTATCTATATAGTTCTGTATATACTTAACTAATTTCAATTCCTTATGGTGCGATTAAAAGCCATACGGCGTTGTAACGGTCTACCATATCTGTCTGATTTCAATTCCTTATGGTGCGATTAAAAGTGAAAACAACAGTAAAGTAGTAGTATTTCAATTCCTTAATTTCAA
>JAHDSP010000562.1 GCA_018432645.1 Bacteroidales bacterium
CAGGGATTTTTATATCTTTGCACATTGACGACTTTTTATAGTAAAAACTATAAAAATAGTTAATCATAAAGCCAGATTTTAAGCCATTTTTGGTTAGCGAGGGCGACGGCTTTTAATCGCACCATAAGGAATTGAAATAAAGTAGCCTGGAAAGATTACCAAAAGCGATTACCGACTTTTAATCGCACCATAAGGAATTGAAATACAAAACAAAAAAAATATGAAAAAAGAAAAACAAAAACTTTTAATCGCACCATAAGGAATTGAAATTTCATAGCCATAATTATCAAGTTCATCAATATATAACTTTTAATCGCACCATAAGGAATTGAAATATAGTTATTTTGCCAATAAACTATTCTTTTTTTGCCTTTTAATCGCACCATAAGGAATTGAAATACTTTTTAGACTATTATTACTACTATTACTCTGCCTTTTAATCGCACCATAAGGAATTGAAATGTGTGTACGTATATCGGGGCTTATGCGTTTGAAAATACTTTTAATCGCACCATAAGGAATTGAAATGATAACTACTATCCTGAACCACACATTCCACCTGAGTCTTTTAATCGCACCATAAGGAATTGAAATCTCCTCGTGTCTCAATTACAGTAGCCTTTTCACCACTTTTAATCGCACCATAAGGAATTGAAATTGCATTACATCGATGATTTAGACTATAAACTTATGTCTTTTAATCGCACCATAAGGAATTGAAATAGTATTGTGGCGTCTAATTATGAGGGGCTTTTTCCTTTTAATCGCACCATAAGGAATTGAAATTTCCAAACGTATGTTCCATCCATATGTCCGTTTGCCTTTTAATCGCACCATAAGGAATTGAAATCTAAATACTGGAAAACAATAGTGGAAAATGCCACACTTTTAATCGCACCATAAGGAATTGAAATATAATAATCTGCATAAATTACTATTTCACCGCTTTTGCCTTTTAATCGCACCATAAGGAATTGAAATAAAATCAAAATCTGGATTAGCATAATATGTAATCCCTTTTAATCGCACCATAAGGAATTGAAATACTACTAAAGTAGGTGAAATCAATGCTCTATACTTCTTTTAATCGCACCATAAGGAATTGAAATATTTTGGATAATTTTATGCCCGATTACAATGAAGACCCTTTTAATCGCACCATAAGGAATTGAAATCTAATTTTACTTTAACAGCCGTGAGTGACGAGGCATCTTTTAATCGCACCATAAGGAATTGAAATTTCGTTGTGATAGTTTATCTACCCCTGTAGTTTCAGCTTTTAATCGCACCATAAGGAATTGAAATCTCGAAGCCAGTCCTACTCCCATTTTAACAAGCATGCTTTTAATCGCACCATAAGGAATTGAAATTTGGGAGACAATCATTTAAGCTACAGGTGGGATGTACTTTTAATCGCACCATAAGGAATTGAAATACATTGTTCTAACATTCTTTTATACATATAAAACCAACTTTTAATCGCACCATAAGGAATTGAAATCTTGCACATTACCAGTCCTTCTCTTTTGAAATAATCTTTTAATCGCACCATAAGGAATTGAAATGAACTATTAGACAAAATAACAAATTTGCCACATTACACTTTTAATCGCACCATAAGGAATTGAAATATCACTGATTTTTAACAACTTACAGTAGTTGTTTTGCTTTTAATCGCACCATAAGGAATTGAAATAAACAATATATCAGTATTTTTCGTGCTAAAGACTAGCTTTTAATCGCACCATAAGGAATTGAAATGCCTTGTCCCAGTATCGCACTACTCTTACTACTTCTTCTTTTAATCGCACCATAAGGAATTGAAATAACTTGTAAATTTATTTTACTAAATTTATCATAATCCTTTTAATCGCACCATAAGGAATTGAAATAGTGTAACCGAGTGTAACCAGTGTAACCGCCTTTACTTTTAATCGCACCATAAGGAATTGAAATTTTCCCACTCCACCAGTGCCTTGCAGGAAAATTTTTCTTTTAATCGCACCATAAGGAATTGAAATGGTCATATGCCAAGATGGTGGTTCAACCCAATTTTCTTTTAATCGCACCATAAGGAATTGAAATAGAAGTGAAATTAGAGTGTATCTTTTTAAATAAGTGACTTTTAATCGCACCATAAGGAATTGAAATGCCAAAGTTCTTTATCAACAACTTTGTAACTCATTACTTTTAATCGCACCATAAGGAATTGAAATTCCAGAAGTCTTTGATACTAAATTAAAAAATGCATCCTTTTAATCGCACCATAAGGAATTGAAATACGAGCAGGGGATTAGTGATTTGGTGTGAGATTAATACTTTTAATCGCACCATAAGGAATTGAAATATCTTTGAAAAATAGGTGTCCAAATTCATCTGCTGGACTTTTAATCGCACCATAAGGAATTGAAATCGTTGACGCCCTGCATTGTCAAATTCATTTTTCGATCTTTTAATCGCACCATAAGGAATTGAAATATAAATCAATAGAATATTATGACATTCGAGGAATTACTTTTAATCGCACCATAAGGAATTGAAATAAATTCTCCTCTTTATTATTACACAGCCACAAATCGCTTTTAATCGCACCATAAGGAATTGAAATTTTTTTAATTCAAGATAACATGCAAACCCAATTATTCTTTTAATCGCACCATAAGGAATTGAAATCTATCAACTCTAGCATATATAACATCACCAGCATTTGCCTTTTAATCGCACCATAAGGAATTGAAATACTATAACTGCTTGGTCTGTCTGCAATGCACGTCCCTTTTAATCGCACCATAAGGAATTGAAATAATATATATATTTAATATTAAAGTGGCTTAAAACACCTTTTAATCGCACCATAAGGAATTGAAATGCACTAATTTCTGTAATGCCTTCAAGCTCAAATTCAACTTTTAATCGCACCATAAGGAATTGAAATTTATGTGCCCCTCCCAGAAATATTGCGGGTTTAATCCAGCTTTTAATCGCACCATAAGGAATTGAAATTATTTATCTGGTGTAAAAGCAATTTCTGGGATTTCACTTTTAATCGCACCATAAGGAATTGAAATGCTTCAACATTGATAGATTATAATAAAATATCGGCGCTTTTAATCGCACCATAAGGAATTGAAATAATAAAATTGCATACTGGCAAATTTAATGAACCACTCTTTTAATCGCACCATAAGGAATTGAAATATCGTATTTTTTTAATATATCTATAAAGTCATTACGTCTTTTAATCGCACCATAAGGAATTGAAATTTCGAAGAGCGAAATTCCTACTCCCCTTTTGCTATCCTTTTAATCGCACCATAAGGAATTGAAATTTCTATTTTTTGTTATCATAGTGTCTAAATCATAGTTCTTTTAATCGCACCATAAGGAATTGAAATATAATGGATTACAATGTTGGCAGCAAAGAAAGAATATCTTTTAATC
>JAHDSP010000570.1 GCA_018432645.1 Bacteroidales bacterium
ATACTTTGTAGCTACTCCTCTGAATCTCATCATCCAAATTAGGAAATTATTTATCTTTTTCTCTGCTATGTTTAAGCTATAAACTGCTAATCCTTTTGTTTTACGTCTAATTAATACCTTTTTGCTTGGTGATTCTATTATTGCTTGCTGAAACTCTTCGTTTGGTTTAAAACATATCAAATTGTCCTCTGATACTCTTCGCTTTAGCTCTTTTTTTATCTGACTGTTTTGGACTCTATTTTCTCCAGTGTGCTTGAGAAGCAAATTACCCTCTCTATCTGTCATTACTAATACAGCTACATTGGGATGAACAGTTTTCATAGCTTGCTCTTTTTCTTCCCAACTTTTATATCTTCGTCCTTTCTCTGAATATTGCATTAATAGCTCATCAGTTTCTGTTATTCCAGTGAAACTAATTCCTCCCTCTAATCCTTGAATTGCAGAGAGAATTTTGTGTCTCCATCTGAAACTTGTAGGTAAACTAATGCCAACTTCTTTAGCACAAGCTCTTAAACTTTTACCCTCAAGCATGCATTTTAGATAATCCAGCATCAATGGATATTTATGCATATGATAAACAAGTGATTTTGCAGTTTCTCGAAATTGATATTTACATCTTTTACATTTATAGACTTGTCTACCATCGCGAACACCTGCTTTAGTAACATACTCACACTTACACCTCGGACAAATGGGAGCAGTTGATAGAATCTTAATTCTCTGATAATCTAATGCTGTCAATCTGTTCTCATTGAGGAATTGGTAGAGATTATCTAAAAATTTACGCTTGTCCTCTTTGGACAGAGCCAGCATTTCTTCTATTGCTTCAGCTGTATATTCCATAAAATTATGTTTTTTGCAAAATTAATAAAAATTTAAAATACTTAATTTTAAACATAAATGTTTCAACTTTCTTTACCTTTTATTTACCCTTTAATTTTTAAGTATTAAAAATTAAACCTGTAAATAGGTGTCCTTTCTACATTGCTCCTATTTAGTGCCCTATCATAAATAAAAAATCTCATATTTATGTTATGATATTGTACAACTAATGGCAAAAAATATACGTCTATATCCACATATATTTCCCCTTTTACACTCTCTGCGTACCTATTAATTCGTGGTATGCGTGCTGTATATGGTGGTTCTATTTGTTTTATACTATCTCCATTGTCATTATATTCTACAAAATATAAATAAAAATTGTAATAATATTCACTCTCACTATTAAAAGGTGGGAAAGTATCACTTTCGTCTAATCCTATATCTCCATCTCCATCAGTAAATGTAAATATTAAGGTCCCTAAGCTATCTTTACCTTGTTGAGATTTCATTATTTGAAAATCTTTAAATTTAATTTCAGGTATTACTGGATACTCGGGATTTTCTATACAACTGTTAAGTGATATTATTATTATAGAAAATATAATTATATAATTTAAAATCGATATTTTCATAATAATATTTTTAATTTTGTGTAAAATTACTAATTTTTTATGAATCTTGTAAATATACTTCATGACATAGAGTATGAAATTTTTAATGATAATTTAAATTTTCATAATATTACTTTAAAATTATTTGAGTTGCATTACCATCATAATGAAGTATATAATAAATATTGTAATTTTCTGAATAAAAATCCTAATAATGTTTCGAGTGTTGATGAGATACCTTTATTGCCGGTGGATATTTTTAAAACTCAAAAAGTGATATTACAAGATTTACCAGTAGAGACTATTTTCGAAACAAGTGGAACTACTGCTATGAATAAAGGTAAACATTATATTTCTTATCTTAGAGTATATGAAAATAGTTTATTAAAAACTTTTGAAAAATTTTTTGGTTCTCCTGATCAGTATAAGTTTGCTTTTTTATTGCCAAATTATTTAGAACAACCTCACTCATCTTTAGTTTATATGGCTCAGATTCTAGCAAATAAATCTAAAGAAGCTAAATTTTTTAAATGGGATTACTCATCTCTGATCGAAACTATTGAAAAATGGCAAAAAGAAAAATCTAAAATCATATTATGGGGAGTAAGTTTTGCACTTATAGAATTTGCAGAAAAATATCCTATGAAACTTAAGAATACTATTATTATAGAAACGGGTGGTATGAAAGGGAGAAGGGAGGAAATCACTAGAAACGAGTTGCACAATAAATTAAAAGCTGCTTTTGGTCTTAAAAGTATTGCAAGTGAATATGGTATGACAGAATTATTATCGCAAGCTTACTCATTATCTAATGGAGAATTTTCTTCGCCGTCTTGGATGAAAATTTTAATTAAAGATAGGTATAATTATTTGCATCCATTACCAAATAATGTAAATGGTAAAATTGGTATCATAGATTTAGCAAATTTATATTCTCTACCATTTATACTAACTGATGATATTGGTAAAAAATATGAGAATGGCTTATTTGAGATATTAGGACGTTTCGATTATTCTGCCTTGCGTGGATGCAATTTACTATTTATTTAATTGCATTATATAATCATAAATTAATTTAAATATACCTTCATAACCATCTAATGGTAATTTGTCATAATCATCATCTGGTATGTGATAATATGGATAGTCTTTATCACGTGAAAAAATAAAAATAGCAGGTATTCCAAGTTGATCGAAGGGGCAATGGTCAGAACTACATGATGAGCCGCCTGCTCGCATATCTGTTACATATTTTTTTTCGTCATTTATTTCTTGTAATTTTTGGAATATTGTTGGATTAGCTTTAGCATTTACTACATAGATACCTTCTTTACCACTGCCTACCATGTCTAGATTAATCATTAATTTTATTTTTTTCAGTTCAATTGGTGAATAAACAGTAAAGTATTTAGAACCCAATAGACCAATCTCTTCTCCAGCAAAACTTATAAAAATCAATGAATAATCTGGCTTAATATCACTTCTAGCAAACTCTCTTGAAAGATCTAATAGCATAGCCACTCCACTAGCATTATCATTAGCACCTGGGAAATGTTGGACAGCTACTTTACCTAAATGATCATAATGAGCTCCTATCACTATAAAACTATCTGGATATATCTTACCTGGAATATAACCAATAATATTACAAATTTCTGTATTGGGTTGCGTAGAAACAGAGTATTTTGTATTGATTTTTTGAGGTGGTTTTTTAAATTGCAATTTTTTAGCATTGAGGACAATAATTTGATGGTTAAGATTAGAAAAAGATTTAGCAGTATAGTAAAATGAAGATGAATCCAGCAAAATATATCCTCTCGGTGAAGGTTCAGATAAGTAATGTAAACTTTTTAGTTTATTGTAGTTTTCTTTATTTTTTGCTTTTAGCAAGTATGCTTTAGAGTAGTCTAAAAAATAAAAATAATTGGGTGCTTTTGTTATTTTTTTAATAATTTTTTCTGGATTAGTTTTATTATTTATTGGTATATATTTAATGTCAAAATCACCTTGTACCGATTTAGCTGTAGGCAACGCCAAATACTCTTTGCCCAGCTGTAGCTCTCTACCATCTAGTTTTACATTTACTTCCTTTATAAGTAGAGAAGCAGAAATAGGGAAGCATTGTCTATAAGAATTATTTAATTGAGCTAATGGCATGATACCATTCGACTGTAATTGATCTTCAATAAATTTTGCTGCTTTGAATATACCACTATCTGCCACACTACGGCCAGCAAATTCTTCACTAGTTAATTGTTTTAATAACATACGTGCATATTGTATGTCTTGCCCATTTAATGGGATATAAAATAAAATAATTAGTAGAAGTAAAAAATTCTTTATAAAATATTTCATTTTTAATTAAATTTTTGTTGTATTATCGAGTAGAAATAATTATATTCATATGACTTAATATCCCAGTGATATTTATTTTGCAATTCTTTTAAGATAATATTAACCTGCTCTATTGTAGCACATTGATTAATAGACTCTATAGCCATAGAAAAAGCTACAGAATTATTATTAAATAGTTTATTTGTGATAAAATATCTGTCTGATATGCTAAAGGCTTTATGTAAATCATCTATCTTATTATTAATTATTGGAGGATTATTGATAGTTTCATAATCATTGTCTGCTTCATTAATAAATGATTCTAATATAGTTTGTTTCTCTTTAGTTTGTGTTTCTAAATTATTAGAATGTTCTTCATTTTTATTCGTTATGTCAAAGTCGAGAGAGAGTTTCTCAGAGTTGATAAGTGTTGATTCTGTTTTTTCATTATAATTTTTAGTAGATTCTTCTTGTTCTTGTGTTATTTCGTTAATGAAACTTTCTGCTTGTTTATTTTTATCTTGGTCAATTTTATCTTTTTCTTCATTTTTATTAGTTATGTCAAAATCCAGAGGTAGTTCTTCAGAGTTTATTAAATTTGGTTCTGTTTTTTCTTTAGATTTTTCGGCAAATTCATCTTGGTCATTTGTAATGTCATTTATCAAATTATCTATGGGTGGATTATAATCATGTACTTCATCGACAGTTTCTTCTATTTGAGTATTGATATCATTTATGTTATCATTTTGTTTTTTATTAATTTCTATTTCTTGTTTTTCGTAAAATTCATTATAACGTCTTTGCATCTCTTTTTCAATGTCTTTCATCTCTTGCGGAATTTCGCCATTCTGAATACCTCGTGCTAATGTAGCATATATTGCGTCAAGGTCTTCGGTTGACATTGTTTCGAACGAAATATTTTTGCTTTCAGACTCAGCAGTATTAAGTGCTATTGATAAATGATTTATATATTCTTTTAGAATAATATTATGTAAATTTTCTATTTCTTGTAATAACAGTTTGAGATTGGAGATATTTTCATTTTGATTTATTAAATCTACATAGTAATTAATCATTTTTTTATGTAATTCTAATTCTTCTTTAATATTTGCCATAATTATTATGTTTGTATTAATGCAAAATTATATCAGTAAAATTAAAGAACCAAATTTTTAGTATAAAACTTTTTTATTATAGAAAATATTATTAATTTTGCAAACCAAAAATTAAATAAAAATGAAAAAAGGAATTCATCCAAAAGAATACAGATTTGTAGTTTTTAAGGACATGTCTAATGATTATATGTTTCTCACTCGTAGTACTGCTCAGTCAAAAGAAACTATTGTGTGGGAAGATGGGAACGAATATCCATTAATAAAAGTTGAAATTTCTAATGCATCACATCCATTTTTCACTGGTAAAATGAAGCTGGTAGATACTGCAGGTCGTGTAGATAAGTTTAGAAATAGATACAAAAATTATAATCCTACCAAAGAAAACGAAAAAGAATAAGCTATTTTCTTAAAATCAAATTATATACATAAATATCGGTCAGTTTATTATTGATCGATATTTATTTTTTATTGTCAATATTTATAATTCAACTATTTTCTTTCAAAATTTTGCCAATAAATAACTAATTGTTATTTTCGTATAAAATTAATATTATGCAGCAAATTATTTTATTAGATAGAGAGCGAGAGCACTTACTACCGGTAGTCTTTACTAGATCCATAGGAGACATTAGAATAGGCATTTTAACTATTAGAGAAAAATGGGAAAAATATACAAATGCAATTATTAATTTAAAAACTGCAGAATATTTGCAAAACAAATATACACTCTCACAGACAACAGAAGAAACCTTGTGGATAGATGCTCGCATTTTACCAAACAAAGATTTAGTAAATGAAATTTTGAAATTAGAAATAAATCAAATTTTAATTTATAATAATAATTTTATAGCTGTACGATCTAAAAATTATTCTGAAAATATTATTAATTCACAAATTCTAAATAATGTAAATTGTAAAGTTTATAATGAAGACATTAAATTTATTAAAAGAACTTGGGATATATTTTCATTAAATGGAGAAGAAATCACTAAAGATTTTGAATTATTAACCCATAATAGGCAATCAGAAAATATTCCAGACTATGTATATGCTAAAAGGCGAGATAATATTTTCATCGAAAAAGGCGTTAAATTGTCGCCATGTTCATTAGATGCAGAAGGAGGCAGCATATATTTAGCTGAAAATTCTGAAATTATGGATTTCGCTACTATAAAAGGTCCTGTAGTACTCGGCGAACATTCACAAATAAAAGCTGGCGCAAAGATTTATGGTAATACTACCATCGGTCCTCATTGCAAAATAGCAGGAGAATTAAATAATGTAATATTCCAAGCATATAGCAATAAAGCTCATGAAGGATTCATAGGTAATGCATATATAGGTGAATGGTGTAATATAGGTGCCGACAGTAATAACAGCAATTTAAAAAATACATATAAAAAAATAAAAATGTGGAATTATGCTTTAAATAGTTATGAAGATACAGGCTTACAGTTTGCAGGTTTGATAATGGGTGATCATACTAAATTAGGTATTAATACTATGCTAAATACGGGAACAGTAATAGGTTGCTCTTGTAATATCTTTGGTGCAGGATTTCCACGGACATTTATACCGTCTTTCAGATGGGGCGGAGCGAGCGGTTTGCAAATTTATGATTTTAATAAAGCCATACTGACAGCTACAAATATGATGTATCGCAGAGACAAGGTCTTATCTTCTATTGATGTAGATATATTAAAATGGATCTTTGATAGAGAAACATTTTAAAAGTTAGTTGGTTCTATAACGTTTATTGTAGGTTAATTATTTTAAGTGTACAATTGTTATTTATTAATCCACAAATATACACATATGAGCAAAAATTGTAAATTAAAGTTGATGAGTTGATTAGTTGATAAGTTGATTAGTTTAGCAAGATATTAGTTGTAAATTAATCAACAAATGAACACAAATAAGCACAAAATTAACCCTGACCTTTAGGTCAGGGTAGAACATAAAAAGACGTATGGGCTTTAGCCCTGATAAACATATTTATCTAATTTACTTTTCTTTGTCAACCACACAAAGAAAAGTAACAAAAGAAAAGTCTCCGCTCATGCTAACACCCCTGTCTCTACGAGACATCCCCTCTATTAGAGGGGAATACAGTGCGATTCCCCTTCTCCGAAGGG
>JAHDSP010000415.1 GCA_018432645.1 Bacteroidales bacterium
TCATTATACATAAATAATATTCATAAGGTTACATTAAATCATTGAGAAACCAACATTTCATTATATTTACTAGCATTAATAGGATCTATTGATTTTAGAATATTTACTATTTCAATTTTTTCTATAGAAGGAGCAGGCTTGAAAATATTTACTAATTCATCACTTTTAGCTGTCATAAATAAACTTATAATAAACAAACCAGGTTTTTCTTTATAAGTTTGTTGGATTAATTTCATTGCTTGAGTAATACCACTACGACCTTTTACCATATCATCTGCCATGATATCTAACCCTTGTCTGTGATAGTGATAGAACCCTTTTCTAAAATTTTCATAATTTTTATTTGTCAAATTTTCTAAAATCCAATATCTATTTCTTTGATTTTCATAAGATCGCCAACCTTTATATTGAGTGGCATTAGCTGGTATAGAATTGATAACAGACCAAGCTTTTTCATAGAAGGGAGTACCACCTAGCTCCTGATAACTATCAAAATCTAATCCTATGAATAAAAAAGCATAGTAAGACAATAAAGATTCTAAATTACCAACAAAAGTATTTTCTATATAATCTAATGGTGTACCCTGTGTATATTGAAATTGAATGTCTTTATCTTGAAAATTAAATAATGAAGAGTAGTATGAAGTATTATAAATAGGACGACGTAATTGAACTTGAAAAGTACCACTATACATATTAATGTTATCGTATGAAGAAATCGTAATTATTATAGAACATTCTATTCGTTCCTCAGGTTCGAAATTATAATTTGTCCACTTACGATCGTTCATAAATTCATAAATAGAATTCTGCAAATTATCAAAAACAGATTGATCTACATTAGTGATAGCACTAGAATTTATAGAAACCGAACAATTTAATTCTTGACTATAAGAGATGATATTTAGCGGTGTTAATAATATCAAACATAAAAATATTTTCACAAAATTTTTCATTCTATTTATTTTTTACATAAATCTAAAATCAGCTTATCAATAATAAAATAAGCTAAAGATTTTTTATTATCAATATCAGAGTGAATATTAGTGCCATCATTTTTAATTATAGTTATTTGGTTATAGTCGCTTCCCATGCCAATATTTTCATCTTTAGCACTATTCAAGATAATAGCATCTAAATTTTTATTTTTTAATTTTTCTATAGCATTATTTATTTCATTATCAGTCTCTAAAGCAAAGCCAATAAGCCACTGATGTTTCTTTTTTTTAGATAATTCAGAGAGAATATCTGGATTTTTAGCTAATTCAATAGTAAAATGATCAGATTTTTTAATTTTTTCTTTAGAAAAATTAACAGGGTAAAAATCGGAAACAGCAGCATTCATGATAACTCCATCGATGTCATCGAAATAGAGATTGCATTTTTCGAGCATATCTTTAGTAGTAGTTACATTAATGAGTTTAATATTAGGATGAGAAACATTAAGACATGTAGGACCGCTTATCAAAATGACATCTGCTCCTAAACTAGCAAGAGCTTCAGCAATAGCAAAGCCCATTTTGCCACTGCTCTTATTACCAATAAATCTTACTGGATCTATAAGTTCATAAGTAGGCCCAGCGGTAACAAGAATTTTTTTGCCAGATAAAATTAATTGAGAATAAAAAAATTTTTCTATCTCATTAGCAATATTAAGAGGTTCAGCCATACGGCCAGTACCTTGATATCCACAGGCCAAATCACCACTTTCAGGTTGAATGAATTTAACACCTAAATTTTTTAAAATTGTTATATTTTGTTGTAAAATAGGATGATTCCACATTTTAACATTCATAGCTGGAGCTATGAAAACTTGTTTATTAAAAGCTAAAAAGCTAGTAGACACAGTATCATCAGCTATACCATTAGCCAATTTACCAATAATATTAGCAGTAGCAGGAGCAATGACAAATATATCTGCCCAATCAGTAATGCTAATATGTTCTGTCCCTGAAAAGTGGACATCGTCAAACATTTCATAATAAACATCATAATTAGTAAGAGTTTTAATAGTCGTAGGAGTAACAAATTGTAAAGCATTTTTAGTAGCTACTACTCTAACATCTGCACCACCTTGCACAAAAAACCTAATAAGTATTGGAATTTTATAAGCAGCTATACTACCACTAATACCAATGAGAATATGTTTATTCTGAAAATTCATTTATTGACTTTCTGGAATACGGAAATATATCTTGTTTTTTAAGAATTCTTTGGTGGCTACCAGAGTAGGTTTAGGTTTTAATTCATACTCTCTAGCAACCTCTATCTGATCTTTGTTTTCAATATATTCTTCTAAAGTATCAACGGTGGTTTTAAATTCAGAAAGTTTTTCATCAAGTTCTTCTTTCCTTTGTTGGCTAATTTGATTAGCTCTTTTACCAATGATAAGTGTGCTCAGATAAATATTACCTGTGATCTCACTCATTTCTTTAATATCTCTGGTAACAGCCTCTTGCCAAATTTTTTGATCTTTTTTTATCATAATTTTTTTAAATATTTTGTTTTAAATTTATTTGCTTTTGTATTTCAGCTTTAACATCGTTTAATTTATTGATATACTTACTATTTGGATATAA
>JAHDSP010000309.1 GCA_018432645.1 Bacteroidales bacterium
ATAGAAATATTAGCTACTAGTGATGAAGTTCTTAAGAAAAAACTCATGGACTATAAGAATGAACTAAAAGAAAAAATCGTTAAAGACCAAAAAGAATTAGATAAAAAATTAAATAAATAATCATTTATGAGAAAAATTTTATTATTTTCATTTGTAATAATTTTATTCCTTAACAAATTATCAGCGCAATTTAGCTATGAGAGTGCATCTACTATAGGTTATGGTAATAGTGCTACAGCTGTTCCTGGCTTTTGGTCTGGAATGATGAACCCTGCTGCATTAGGATGGTTAAATGATCATCAATTGGGAATTAACTATTATAATAAATATATTTTGAAAGAGCTTGGCTATAGAGATGTAGCATATGCACATGTATTAAATGGTGAGTCTGGCACTATATCAGCTCATATTTCTCAATTTGGTGCTAGTTCTCTATTGTATAATACTTTTTCTGTAGGATATTCCAGAGTTTTTGCAGATAGAGTAGCTGCTGGTCTTACAATTAAATATTTCCTACTTACGTCTAATCAACCTGAATATAGTGGTATTGGTACTATTGGATTTGATGCGGGTTTGCAAGTTAAAATTATTGATAATTTATATTTCGGTACAGTAGTTTCTAATTTAAATCATTCTAAACTTGGCACTTATGGATATGATAGATTGCCAATAGTAGGTTCCTTAGGTTTTATGTATCAGATAGCTAAACAATCATCGTTAATGGTCGATATAGTAAAAGAAAGTGATAAAAAAACATCTGTTAGATTTGGTACTAATTTTTCTTTTAATGATAAATTATATGTGAGAGGTGGTTTTCAAACTACACCATCACGAGTGAGCTTTGGTGTAGGCTATAGAATCACAAACTTTATTATAGATGTGTCTAGTTCCTGGCATCAGACACTTGGTTTTTCTCCTGCACTTTCTATGAGTTATTCATTTAAAAAAGATCGTCAACAACCTAATATCAATTATTAGTAATGAAATTAAAATTATTTACATTTTTTATTTTCCTTTTATCTATTTCATATCTATCTGCTCAAGTAGTAATAGATGAACCAGAAGAAATAGATGAGGTACAGCAAAATATAGAATATATTGCAGAAGAGAGCGGAGTAGAAGAAGGAGATTTTAGCGAATTGACAGAAAATCTTAAATATTACCTCACACATCCTATTAACCTCAATAATACTACTATAGATGAATTGCGTAATTTAGGACTACTCTCAGATATTCAAATTGTCAATTTTTTTGATCATATTCAAAAAAATGGTAAGCTTTTGAGTATATATGAATTGCAATCTATCGAAAGCTGGGATTTAAACACTATTGACAAGATTTTACCTTTTGTTAAAGTAAGTGACGCTGCAGTATCTCATAAATACAGCTTTTCTGAGGTTATGAAAAATGGAAACTCGCAACTTTTTATTCGCTATATGAGAACTTTGGAAGAGCAAAAAGGTTATTCAGACATCGATGACTCTACTTTAGCAGAAAAGCCTAACAGTAGATATTTAGGTAGCCCATACAAATTGTATACCAGGTATCAATTCAAATATTATAATTTAGTGAGTTTCGGCTTTACAGCAGAGAAAGATCCAGGCGAAGAATTTTTCAAAGGAACTCAAAAGCAAGGATTTGATTTTTATTCAGCACATTTATTTATGCGTAATGTCGGGCCATTCAAAGCTATTGCAATAGGAGATTATAATTTGCAAATAGGACAAGGGCTTACTATGTGGACTGGCATGAGCTTTGGTAAAACCGCAGATGCTGTTTTCACCAAGAGAAATGCTAATGGTATCAGACAATATACCTCTGCTGATGAAAATAGATTTCTGCGTGGTGTGGCTTTTGATGCTAAAATTTCTAAACGTTTTGAAATATTAGGTTTTGTCAGTTATAAAAAAATAGATGCAAGTGTAGAAGGTGATACTTTAAACAACGAAGATTATGTGATTTCTAGCTTGGTAGAGACTGGTTTACACAACACTGTATCTTCTTATAGCAAAAAAGATGCTATTAAACAATTCATCGGCGGTGCAAATTTTAAATATATTTCATTAAATAAAAGACTTCGTATAGGTGCTACAGCTTATACTACTATTCTAGATAAACCTTTAGGCTCTCGTAATGAACTTTATAGAATGTTTGAATTCACAGGAACTCAATTGAATGTGGCATCTATAGATTATAGTTATATTTGGAAAAATTTTAATATTTTTGGTGAAGAAGCCTATTCATCTAATGGTGGTATAGCTACTATCAATGGTATAATGGCTGTAACTGACAAAAATTTGTCCTTTTCTCTTTTGCATAGATATTTTGATCCTAAATATTTTGTATTTTATGCTTCACCGCTGCAGGAGGGCAGTAAGGTAAGTAATGAACAAGGTTTATACTTTGGTGTAAATGCTAACCTTACTTATAAATTAAACCTTACAGCTTATTTCGATATGTTCTCTTTCCCATGGCTTCGCTATAGAGTAAATGCACCTAGTGATGGCGTAGAGACTCTGCTGCAACTTAATTATAAATTTAATAAAAAGAATAATGTTTATTTTAGATATAAACACGAGACTAAAAGCCTGAATAATGCTGATGTTTATGTAAATAGATTGATAGAAACTAAAAAAGACAATTTTAGATTAAATGGTATTTTTCAGTTATCTCCATCCTTCAGATATAAATTTAGAGTGGAATATGTAAACTATCGCAAAGGTAGTGATTATGATCATGATGGATATGCAGTATCTCAGACTTTATCTTTTAAACAAACTAATTTGCCCGTTTCCTTTCACTTCACTTTTGTATATTTTGACACATATAGCTATGATGAGCGCATTTATGGTTACGAAAATGATGTATTGTATGCTTATTCTTTCCCGAGTTATTATTACAAAGGAGCTAGATATGTTTTTAACATTAAATATACTATCAATAAATATTTAGATTTTTGGGCTTATCTAGCTCGTACAAATTATTTTGATAGAAATGTGGTCAGTAGTGGCCTAAATGAGATCAATGGTAATCATAAAACAGACTTACATTTACAAATTAGAGTTAAATTTTAAGCTTATAAAATGTTCTATAATGGTAGATTATTTAGATTAATTATTTAACTGTCTAATTGTTTTTATTAATCCACAAATTAACACAAATGAGCACAAATTGAAGATTAAGGTTGATTAGTTGATTAGTTGATGAGTTGATAAGTGATAATTGATAATTGATTAGTGATGGGATAGGGAGTTTAGCATGATATTAGTTGTAAATTAATCCACAAATGAACACAAATAAGATATTAACCTCGACCTTTAGATTGAGGTATAATATAGAAAAAGGTATGGGCTTTAGCCCTGAAAAATAAAAACAAATAAAATTAACATATTATGTCTTATGTAAATGTAATGATACATGCTGTATGGGGAACAAAAAACAGAGAACCTATACTATTGGGTGAATCTCGAATTCTATTATTAGCACATATCAGAGAGAATGCTTCATCAAAAGGAATATTTATAGACACGATAAATGCAGAGCCTGATCATGTTCATTGCTTATTTGGACTAAACGCAGATATGTCATTATCAAAAGCCATCAATCTCATTAAAGGAGAATCATCATTTTGGACCAACAAACAAAAATTGATTAAACCGATGTTATATTGGGCAGATGATTATTTTGCTGCATCTGTTAGCAAATCACAAGTGCCGAAAGTAAGAAAATATATTATAAACCAACAAGAGCATCACAAAAAATTAACTTTTAACGAGGAATATGAAGAATTCATTAAGAATTATCAGGGCTAAAGCCCGACGTCATATTTATTAGGTCCACGACCTAAAGGTCGTGGTTAATAGAAGTTGGAATTAGATAGGCTAATATGTAAGTTAGCAAATAGTTGTATAGCTCTGTCCTTTAGGTCAGATAATAAATTAATAGATATTACATTTAACCTTAAGTTCGAATAGC
>JAHDSP010000386.1 GCA_018432645.1 Bacteroidales bacterium
ATAGTATAAAATGGCTGATGTTTTTTCCCTCTACGTTGTAATCTGATTCTTGTTGACATAAAATTAATTTAAAAATTTAATAAATTTTAGAATGCAAAAGTAATAAAAAAAATCGAATAAAAAAAATTATTATCTTAAACGCCTATTTCAATTTTATAATTTGTGCTCATTTGTGTGCATTTGTGGATTAAAAAGATTACTTGGACTTTAAATATTAACCTAACTAATTTATTCTCAATAAACCTTATAGAATCCAAAAATTTTACTATCAATAATTCTTTATTTTCTAATGTTTAAAGAAACAGCTTTTTTAAATTCTATTTTGTCAGCAGAAGTATTAAAAGCATAAACATAAACAATGTACCAACCAAAATCACAACGTTTATTATCATCATCTTTGCCATCCCAACTATAACAAGCTTGTGTACCCACATATTCTTGACTTAATATATGTCTGACTGGTTGCCCTACTAAATTAAAAATAGTTATACTCACATGATAACCTGGTTTTTTAAAATTAAAACATATATCAAGTAAATCTTGAAAACCATCATTATCTGGTGAAAAATAAGCTGGCTCTATAGTTATCTCATCAGTATATAAATCATCTGAATATTGGCTGTTTTTATAAGCTGGTGTAGCATAACCAACGCTAGCTGCTGCGCTATGCCAATTACTACTTTCATTACTCGGTCTATTGGGATTCACTCGCTCTAATGACACACCATCAGTAGATAATAATAAAGGATCATGATATGTTAGATAATATTTTACCATATCGATGATTGTATCATTTGTTAATGCTAAAACTATTGTATTAGAATCTTTAGTAATTTTTGGCAAACTCATATCGATGAAATTTTTAGGATTAGGAGTATAATATTGAGCCAAAACTTCTTTTTTATCCTTGGATAAAACAATATATTCTCCTGGGAAAATAGGAAATCCTCCAGGAGCAATAGACTTTTTATTTTCTAATTGATAAATAGGATCTACATTTGCGAGGATACAATATTTCAAATCTAGAATTTTACTACTTCTATTATACAATTCTACAAAAGGAGTACTAGTGCTTACAGGGTCATGTAGTATTTCATTAATAACAATATCATATGGTTCTGGTATTTTGCCAAAAGCAAAACGTGCAGAAGATTGATGAGGCAATTGATTGCCTACACAATCAGTTATAGAATCATTAAAATAAACAGTATAAATAGTATTACTATCTATTGATTCATTAAAAATAATAGTAATTTCATCATAAAAAGGTTCATTCCCTTTAATTTGACTAATTGATAATGAAGGATCAAAAGTATAATTATTAACATTTAGTGCAGTGATGCTATCTAAAGGTTCAGTAAATAATATTAATAATGTATTAGAATTTTGAATGATTGCTCTGAGGATTTCTGGCTTAATATTATCGGGATTACTACCATAAATAGAATTAATCTGACCTGGAGTACCGCCAAAAAGTGAATTAGAAGCTTTCCAATTATCATCTCCAGCACAAGGATTGCTAGGATCTATCATCTCTACACTATAACCACCTTGAGATTTTAAAGGATCTTGATACCACGTGTCTTTAAAAGCAGCAAAAGAGATTACATTGCCATTAGGAGAATACAAAGTGATATCTGCTCCACTATTAGAAATAGAAAATGAAGTGAACCCAAAAGTTTGACAATGTTGTGGTAAATTTTCAAAATCTTGAGTAGCATTCTGATGACATAATATTAAATATCCATTAGGATTAATATTTACATTGCCAATGATCCTCGTAGTAGTGCTAATTTTAATTTTCCAATTTTCTAAATTTATTGGGAAAGGATTTGGATTATATAATTCAATATATTCATAAGGAGGTAGAGCTACTGGAGGGTCAGGATCTGCCATTATCTCATTTATCAGCACATCATAAGCTTTTGGATAATGAAGAGTAAAAATAATCGAAGTATCTAAAAAATTACCTGCAATATCAGATACATTGCTAATATGTAAAGAATATATTGTATCATCCAAAATAGGATTTGGCATCCATGATAAATGAACGGTATTGCTATTATTAGGGTCTTCGGTTACAGAAGTAGGATGCCCTAGCCCATGATCTGCTTGATAATTATTATGATCAAAAATATTATTATTCATTGCTTCAGAATAATTAATAGCTAAATCAAAACTATTAATAACTTTAGCAGAAATTATCGTAGGTTTAATAGTGTCTATAATGACAGGACCAGCATAAAATTCATCAAAATAGAAATTAGTAGCATTGGATGAAGTATATTGATTAAAAATACCTAAGTAATTTGATGATGTAAGGGAATTATCCATAGTTTGCCCTTCAAAAGAATAATTTGCATTGCCAGTTTCATCTGAATATAGCATCCATGTGCCGTCATCATAACGTTTTACTTTAATTCTTAAAATATTTGTACTTTTATTCAAATCTGCAACATTACCTACTAATAAAGGTGTATGAAGAGTTCCCTCTTGCTTAACTAAAGTAATTCTATCATTACCATCATAACCTAATGCAATATAGTAGCCATTTAGTGGATTTTTTAAATTTTCATTATTCGAACATATATAAATACGAGCAAAATTGCCTGAAGAAGGATTGAAACTGAGCTTAACCCAAAAATTCCACTCCAAACTATCAACAAGAGACTGATTAAACGTAGAAACCAAAAAAGTTGTATCAGTTCCAGTGCCATTGGTTCGTATAGTAGGAGCCAGATCAGAAGGTACAGCAGTACCTGTATAAATAATATATTTATCTATATCGCCGCTCCACGTTGGATTAGCAACAAAATCACCATCTGAAAAATCTTCAAAAAAATGATTCTGGGCACACAGAACTATATTTATACAAATAAAAAACAATATTATAAAATGTTTATTCATAAGAAAATAATTTATATGCAAAAATATAAAATAAATTATAATTATAAAACAATGAATATAATAAAGATCGTAAATTAAATAGTAAGTATGTTTTTTATAAACAGGAAATGTATAAAAATGTTTAAATGTTATTGATTAAATATGTTTTAGACATTAAATCTCTGTACCGCTTCCATGCCCCCCTATCCGACGCCGCCAAATTCAATATCCTTCCCGTATCTTCTATAATCTTTTCTGCCAGATACTTCCCCTTAACTACAAACCACATTATGTAGTTTGTTAAATACTTTGTAGCAACTCCATAAAACTTATAATATATCCAACCTACAAAATCGGTTATCTTATCATGAACAGTCGATACACTATATATCCCGCTTTTCATCTTATTTTTGTTTGTAATTTCTTTGTGTTTAATATGCTCTGCATTTACTGTCTTGAAGGCTTTTTTATTACTGCCACATACTACTGAATTATCAGAAATTCTAGATTTTAGAAAATCAGAAATGTGATCAGCTTGCACTCTATTGTCTTCTAATTTTTTGAACAAAATATTTCCACTCCTATCTGTGGCAGCTAATACTGCAACTTTCGTTGGCTTCTTTTTCTTTGGCTTTTTTATATCTATTTTTTCTCGTTTCTTTTTACCTTTCTCAGAATAATTCATTAGAAGTTCTTCTAATTCTACTATTCCAAAGAAATTTATATTATCTTCAAATGATTGCAGAGCACAAAGTATTCTATGTCTCCAAAAGAAGCTTGTTGTGAGACTAATATGCACAATTCTAGCACACTCTCTCAAGCTCATGCCAGCACTCATACATTTGATATATTCGAGCATTTTGCC
>JAHDSP010000316.1 GCA_018432645.1 Bacteroidales bacterium
GCATAAGGTAGCTCTACAAACACCATTTAATTACTTAGGTACTGATAATTTACAAATAGTTTGGTTAAACTATGATGGAAGCTATTCTAGTGGTTATCCAAAATTCAAATATACCAATGTAACAGGTAATAGAGGCTTATACAAATATCAAGATAACTCATTTCCCACATCATCAGGAACTACTGTAACATATATTCCAAACATGTATGTTTCTATATCAGGGTGTTCTAGCGACATAGTTTCTGATACAGTATATGTTACTAATATTCCTGCAGTAGATGTCGGTATTGTAGAAATATCAAAACCTAATACAGGAATTGAGCTTACAGATGAAGAAGAGGTGAAAGTAATCATTAAAAATTTCACTCCAACAGATTTGAATAATGCTACTTTTGATGTAGTATATAAAGTAGATAATCAACCTCCTGTAATAGAGCAATTCACAGGTACAATATTAGCACATGATACAGCTTCATTTATTTTTACTCAGACTGCTGATCTCAGTATAATAGGTAATACTTACACAATGATGGCATATACAGACTATGATTTAGATGGTTTCAGACTTAATGATACTTTACAAAAATCTATTACTAATAATCCTTTAGAATACTGTACATCTGCTGCCACATCTACGGGAGACGAAGATATATGTAGATTTATGTTAGCAGATTTAGATAATACAAGTGGTTATACATCTGCTCTTTATACTGATTTCACTGATTTACCTGCACCAGTATTATTTATCGGACAAGATTATCCTTTAGAATTAGAAGTATGTGATAATCCTTCATATTATTATGCTGGTTATGCACGTGTATTTATAGATTGGAATCATGATGGTGAATATCAGGTGCCAGATGAAGTAGTATTCGAAAGTTCTTATCCAGCGCAACCTAGTACTTTATTATCTGATTCTATAACAGTACCTACTGATGCATATATTGGATATACAGGTATGCGTGTGATAGTGAGAGAAGGTAGTGTTTTACCAGATCCATGTGGCACATATGGTTACGGCGAGACAGAAGACTACCTAGTGCTAGTATTACCACGCAAAGCAATAGATGCTGGTATAAGTGCTGCAAATGTTGGCTATGCACAGTATAATGGTACTACAACCACAGCAGAAGTTAAAGTTAGAAACTATGGTTATAATCCTTTGACAAACTTTAATATAATAGCTAAGAAAGATGCTCAAGTGATAAGTACTACACCATGGAGTGGTAATTTACTTCCAGATTCTTCAATAATAATCAATATACCAAATTTACCAGTAGA
>JAHDSP010000314.1 GCA_018432645.1 Bacteroidales bacterium
AGATAATGCTATGACTTTAGTAGAGAAATACATTCCTCCACTTCCTGTGAGTGCTAAGGTCAGTTCATTACTTAAGCTACAAGAGCAAGCCTTTCAATATGGCATCACTTCTATTAATGAAGCAGGTATTAATTATAATGATATATATCTTTTAGATTCTTTACAAAAAATAAATAAGTGGAAACTTAGAGTTTTTGGTATGTTAACCTTAAACAATGAAAATATTAATGAAATATTGACACAAGGGATTTATAATAATGATAAAATTATAGTAAGATCAGTAAAATTGTATGCAGATGGTGCTTTAGGAAGTCGTGGAGCATATCTTTTGGAACCATATTCAGATGATAGTAATAATAAAGGAATTTTTTTATTAACTGAAACTGAATTTGATTCTATTGCTCAATTATGTATTGCTCATAACTACCAAATTGCTACGCATGCTATAGGAGATGCTGCCGTTAGTACTATGATTAATTGGTATTCTAAATATTTAGATTATAACAATGATTTGCGTTGGCGAATAGAACATTGTCAAGTAATAAATCCAAATGATATTCAAAAATTTGGACAATATAAAATAATTCCATCTGTGCAACCCATACATGCTATAGAAGATATGGGATGGGCTAAATCTAGACTTGGCAATAGGATAGAGAATGCTTATAATTACAAAGATTTATTTTCACAAAATAATATTATAGCAATAGGGACAGACTTTCCAGTATCTCCATTAAATCCATATATAAATTTTTGTGCAGCAGTTTATAGACAAAACATTTCTGCTTATCCTCCAGGAGGTTTCCAATCAAGTCAAGCTCTCACTAAAGATATAGCTCTGCGTGGCATGACATATTATGGTGCATATGCTAATTTTTCAGAAAAACAATTAGGTAGTATAGAAATAGGTAAAAAAGCTGATTTTGTAATCATAAATAATGATATTATGAATGCCACACCGCAGGAGCTAGGCAATACATATTCCATAGCAACATTCATAGATGGAGAAATGGTTTTTTCATTAAAAGGAAATAAAATATTAAAGGGATTTTAGTATTTTAAAATCCCTTTAATAAAATTAATTAATAGCAAGCAAATGCTAGTATTTAACTTATTTATTTTTATAAAATGGCAAATTAACAACAATAGCTTTGGCTAAAGTATTTCTAAT
>JAHDSP010000104.1 GCA_018432645.1 Bacteroidales bacterium
ACAAAATATTATGCTCCTAAATGGAATCCTAATATTCAATATTTTGAAACTAGCAGAGATAAATTAGGTAATTTTATTTATCCTTCATTATATTTACAATTGAAAATAAAAAAAGCAGTGATTTTTGCTCAATTAGAAAATTTCACAGATGGATTATTTAAAACCCGACAATATATGCCTATAGTAGGCTATCCAATGCGAGATATGTCATTTAGATGGGGTCTGCAATGGAATTTTTATAATTAATCAAGCTGAGGCACTTTTTATAAGGTTTCAAAATTATTAATTGAATTTTAAAAAATAAAATACTAATTTTGCTAAATATAAATATATTAAAAATATTAGCTCTATGAAAACACATCATAAAATAATTATTGGTGATAGTAGAAATATGGAAGAAATAGCAGACGAATCTATTCATCTAATAGTTACATCTCCACCATATTGGCAATTAAAAGATTATGGCAATGAAAATCAAATAGGATACAATGATACATATGAGGAATATATAAATAATTTAAATTTGGTATGGAGTGAATGCCATAGAGTTCTTCACAAAGGATGTCGTTTATGCATAAATATTGGAGATGAATTTGCACGTTCAGTTTATTATGGCAGATATAAAGTAATACCCATTAGAACGGAAATTATAAAATTTTGTGAAAATTATGGTTTTGATTATATGGGCTCCATTATTTGGCAAAAAGTAACTACATGCAACACAACAGGTGGAGCCACAATAATGGGATCTTATCCTTATCCTAGAAATGGTATAATAAAATTAGATTATGAATTTATTTTGATTTTTAAAAAATATGGAAATGCTCCTAATGTTAGTAAAGAGATAAAAGAATTATCAAAATTAACTAATGAAGAATGGAATCAATATTTTGTTGGTCATTGGAATTTTTCAGGTGAGAAACAAGACAAACACTTGGCAATGTTCCCAGAAGAATTGCCTAAAAGATTAATTAAAATGTTTAGTTTTGTTGGTGAAACTATTTTAGATCCTTTTTTAGGAAGTGGAACAACATCATTAGCTGCAAAAAAATTAAATAGGAACTCTATAGGATATGAAATAAATGAAGATTTTCTTCAAATTATAAAAGAAAAACTTGATATTGACAAAAAAGAAATATTTAATGAAAATATTTATGAAATAATTAAACAAAGCAATTTTGACAACAATTATAAAGAAAGAATAAATAAATTGCCTTATATTTTTAATGACCCAATAAAATTTGATAAAAAAATTGACCCTAAGAAATTTAATTTTGGATCTAAAATTGATAATACTGAAAATTATAAAAATAAATTTTATACAGTTACAGATATTATTTCACCTGAAGTTTTGATTTTAGATAATCAATTAAAAATCAGACTATTAGGAATTAAAGAAATCTTTGAAAAAAGAAATGAAGCTATTGCTTTTTTAAATGAAAAAATTTATAAACAAAAAGTATTTATTAAATATGATAATATTAAATATGATGAAAATGATAATCTACTTTGTTATTTATTTTTAAAAAATGGCATGTTTATAAATAATTATCTTGTAAAAAAAGGATTAGCTGATATTGATGAAAAATATAATTTCATATATAAGACTAAATTTCAAAATCTTAAAAATAAAATTTCTATAAAATAATATTTTTATGAAAATTAAAATTAATAATGATGATATTAGAGCATATCTTGATATAGAAAAAATTAATTTAGATAAATATGTTTCGCCTTTAATTAATTTAGCTAATCAATATGCACAAGGTACTAGGCCTAAAGTAGTAGGGCAAATGAGTGAATTAATACAACAATTTAATGGTAAAACAATTTCAGAATGGAAGCAATGGTATTTAGCTAATAATCCAGATGCTATAGAAAATGCAACTAAAAAAATTTGGACAAAAATACAAGAATTAAAAGGTACAATTAATAATATTAATGAATCAGACGTAGAAAAATGGGTAGAAGATCTTGTTATTGTTAAAACTTTTACAGGACTTAAATTTCAAGAAGTTATTTTAAAAAAAGCTGCTGAAATTAAAAACACTACCTATAGATTATCGAATCCTGATGAAGAATCACGGGGAATAGATGGATTTATTGGTGATATTCCAGTATCAATAAAACCTACTACTTATAAATTAGAATCAGCATTAAAAGAGCAAATAGAAGTTAAAATAATTTTTTATCAAAAATTGAAAGATGGTATTGAAGTAGATTATGGTGAAATAATTTGATAATTATTATTTCTCTTTAATAAAAAAATAATATATTATTTTTGAACTACAAATATTAAATCACTCAAGCTGAGGCACTTTAGACAGAGTCTCAACATTATTTTCTAAAATTTCTTCTAAATATTTCCTAGCCATTTCGAAATTATGTGTAGGCTCTATGCTGATAATGAGTCGATGTGTGTCTTGTTTCATATTAGTACATTTAGGGTGATTTTGCATGAAATCTAAAATATTTGGTAATTTTTGTAAAATTTTATCTTTGAGAAAATCTTTAGAAGAAAAGTATAATGTAAGTGTGTTTTTGAACAAAGTAATCTTTTCAATATATAATTGATTAGCTAACCACTTGAGCCTAATAGCATCTATTAATTCTATTGTCTCAGGTGGTAATGCACCGAAACGATCTTTGATTTTTTCTATGATTTCTAATAAATCTTTTTCGCTATTAGAATCATTTAATTCTCTATATAATTTTATACGTTCTAGACTAGTAGGCACATAAAACTCTGGAATCAAAATACTACGATCTGTATCAATAGTTATTTCTGATGATGGTATATTTAAATCTTTCTCATTAATAGGTAAATTCATTTCTTGGCGAAGCTCTATAAGAGCCTCATCTAAAACTTTTTGATACATTTCATAGCCTACATCCTCTATGAAGCCACTCTGCTCAGCGCCAAAAATAGAGCCAGCACCACGAATTTCTAAATCTTTTATAGCTACTGAAAAGCCAGCTCCTAAATCACTAAATTCTTCAATAGTTTTTAATCTTTTTTGAGAAATTGTAGATAGAAATGTAGCTGGTGGAATGAGAATATAGCAAAAAGCTTTTTGATTTCTACGCCCAACTCTACCACGCAATTGATGTAAATCGCTTAAACCAAAATTTTGACCATCATTTATAAAAATTGTATTAGCTAAAGGCATATCTATACCAGACTCTATGATAGTAGTAGCTACTAACACATCTATTTCTCTTTCTAGAAAAGCCATAGTAACAGTTTCTATCTCTTCAGCTTTCATGCGACCATGAGCTATACCTACACATGCAGTAGGTACCAAATTTTTTATCAAATTTGCAATATCTGCGATAGTACCAATTTTATTATGTATAAAAAAAACTTGACCACCACGTTCTAATTCATTTTCTATAGCATTTTTAATAAAATTAGCATCGAAAGTTCTCACTTCTGTATGAATAGGTTGCCTATTGGGTGGTGGGGTTCTAAGTACACTAATATCTCTAGCACCCATTAGAGACATCTGAAGTGTACGAGGTATCGGTGTAGCAGACAGATACAGAGTATCTACATTAGCTTTTAATTGTCTTATTTTTTCTTTAGCAGCCACACCAAATTTTTGCTCTTCATCGATAACTAAAAGACCTAAATCATGAAATTTAACGTCATTGCTTAGCAATCTATGAGTACCGATGATAATGTCTATTTTACCTTCGGCTAACTGTTTTAAAATTTCCTTCTGCTCTTTGCTTGTACGAAAACGATTGATAAAATCCACTGTTACAGGTAAATCTTTTAATCTTTCTGAGAAAGTCATATAATGCTGAAAAGCTAAAATAGTTGTTGGCACTAAAATAGCTGTTTGTTTCCCATCTAATGCAGCTTTGAATGCTGCCCTAACAGCAATCTCTGTTTTACCAAAACCTACATCACCACATATTAATCTATCCATAGGATAGCTACTCTCCATGTCTTTTTTTACTTCCTCTGTAGCAGTTAATTGATCAGGAGTATCTTCATATTCAAAGCTAGACTCTAGCTCTATTTGCAAATAATTATCTTTTTGAAAAGAGAAACCTTGCATAGTTTTTCTTTGAGCATATAATTTTATTAGCTCTCTAGCAATATCTTTGATATGTTTCTTTAGCTTATTTTTCTTATTTTGCCAAGTTACACTTCCCAGTTTGCTAAGAGTAGGTGGATTAGAATCTGCTCCAACATATTTAGTGATTTTATGCATAGATTGTATACTCAGATACAAAACATCATCGTCTTTAAACATCAATTTTAGTACTTCCTGCTTATTACCATTAATTTCTAATTGTTCTAATCCAGCAAAACGCCCTATGCCATACTGCACATGTACTATGAAATCACCTGGTTGCAATTCCATCATCTCTTCTAAATCGGCAACTTTCCTTTTTTCAATTTTATTGAGTAATCTAGGTTTTAGATATTTTTTAAAAAGTTGATGCTCTGGGATAATGATTTGTTTCGTATCATCATCGATAAAACCTTCATTAAATACAGTAGGTAAGTAATGAATCAGAGGTGATATTTCTGCATTATACTCTATATCCATATCATCTAATATAGTTTGCATGCGTTCCCATGCAGGATAGTGTGGACTAGTGAAATAAATAGTATATCCATTTTCTATTTTTTCTTTACAAAAATCATAGAAATCTTTTAAAACTTTAGGGAAAACAGGCAATGCTTTTACGTTAAATGATATTGAAATATCTTTATTAGAATAAGTAGATTCGGAAAAATTAATCTTCTTTAGAGTTTTTAATTGCTGAGTAAACTCATCAAAATCAACAAAATCATCAATCATTTCTTCAGGTAAACTATAATAAAAAGCTTCTAAATTATTTAGAATTATATCAAGATTATTAGTCCAAATTATATGATTTTTCAATAAACTTAAAATAGAAACTTTATCATCATTAATATCATCTAATGAACTCATTAGATTGATACAGAATAATTCTCTAGTGCTCATTTGAGAGGCAGCATCGACAAGTTTAATATGTGATAGTTTTTCGTCATTAAATAATAAACGATAAGGTTCATCAGCATCAAAAGAAAACACATCACATATAGCTCCACGTCTAGCAAATTGACCAGGCTCATACACATAATCCACCTCTACATAACCGTAATCTATTAATAGCTCGATGAGAAAATCCAGATCAATGTTTTCACCAACTTTTATCTTAGTAGTATGTTCTATAATGTGAGAAGATTTAGGTATTTTTTCGACAATAGCTTCTGGATAAGAAATAATTAACGAAGTAGATTTAGCATTATTTAGTTGTTCAGAACAACGCAATCTCATTGACTCATTAGAAGTTACAATTGTAAAAGCATCAAAATTTCTAAAACTTGATGGAAGATAAAAAAGTTGTAATTTATCCTTAAGATTTAATTGCTCAATCCAATAATCCAGATTATTGTGTATCTGTAATGCTTCATCTTTATTATTTGCGATAAAAATACCTTGTTGATTTAATAATTTTTTATAAAAAATTAAAACTATTACTGACGAAAAAGCACCTGCTACTTGAGATAACTGGATATTTTGAAACTTAGCAATTGATTTAAATAATTCATTAAAAGCAGGATTTTTATTCTCCTTACTAAAAAAATCCTCTATCTTATTATTCATATTACAAAATTAGTAATTTCTAGGGAAATAAAAAAATCATATTGCCGATGTAAATATGATTTTAATCATAAATAATAATTATTATTGAAAAATATTTTATATTTGTATAAAAAATGGCACACAATATTGCTATAACTTATCACGCTACAGAGGAAGAAAAATTTGTATTTAATAATATTCTAAACGGTGAAAATTTATTTTTCATACATGATGTTAAAGATATAAAAGAAAAACAAAAAATCTTATCAGAAACTGATATATTGCTATCATGGAATCCTACATTAGAACTAGAAGATGTTGATATGAATGCTTTAAAAAATTTACAATTCGTCCAATTATTATCTGCGGGATACGATCATTTAAACTTTAATTATTTTTCCAAACAAACGATAATAGCATCTAATCAAGGAGCATATGCTAAGCCAATGGCAGAGCATGCATTAGCAATGATATTAGCACTTGCCAAAAAATTAACTATATATCATAATTTGCTAACTCAAGGGATTTTTGATCAACTAAAAAGCATGACACGTTATGTGCATGGCTCTAATCTAGGAATAATAGGATATGGATCTATAGGTAAAGAAACTGTTAAACTCATGGAACCATTTGATGTAAATATATATGCTATAAATACGAGTGGAAAAACTGATGATAGCGTCCAATTTATTGGTACTCTAAACGATTTAGATTTTGTTTTAAAAAATTCTGATATTTTACTTATATCTATACCATTAAATAAAGAAACAGAAGGACTAATAGGGAAAAGAGAACTAGAACTTATGAAATCTGATGCAATATTAATAAATGTAGCAAGGGGTGATATTATAAGCGAAAAGGATCTTTATGAGCATTTACGTACCCATCCAAAATTCAGTGCTGGCATAGACGCATGGTGGATAGAGCCATTCAAATATGGTAAATTTGAAATACATTATCCATTTTTTGAATTACCCAATTTTCTTGGTTCACCACACAATTCATCAGTAGTACCGAATAGTTTAATAGATGGAGCAAAACAAGCTGCAACAAATGTAAAACGATATATTAATAATGAAACTATAAAAGGATTAATTAAAAAATGATTTAAAAAATTAGTTTACAGAACAATTATCAGATAGAATATATATAAAATACGTTGAGATTAAGGATAGAGGGGACATAAAAACTTTTACAAAAATATTAATGTTTTTTCGAATTTAATAAGTGATAGAATAGGGGTGAGGTTAAGAAGTAGTAAATTTTTGTTATACTTTACAGTATGTTATTCATATGTTTGACTAACTATCTCTCGATACTTGTCCCACGCCCATCTGTCGTGCGATGACAGATTTAGTAGTCTGCCAATATCAGGATCTATCAATTCTTTTAGATACTTATTCATTATTACGAACCACATTAGGTAGCTCTGCAAGTACTTCGTAGCTACTCCGTGAAATCTACTCAACCACGTTTTGAAATCACTTATTTTGCCCTCAACAATCTTAACACTGTACATCCCTCGTTTAATTTGCCTTTTGTTAACTATTACCTTTTTACTTTGCAAATTTTTCACAGCTTTTCTGAAC
>JAHDSP010000069.1 GCA_018432645.1 Bacteroidales bacterium
ACAGAGAGAACAGCTTCATAAAGCAATATATAAAGCATTTTGATAATTTTTTATGTTTTTTATTGTTTGTATAAATATTTTTTTAATTTTGTCTAAAATTTGATACTTTTTAATATGAAAAGATATAGTTTTTTAATAATATTATTTTTTATAATACCTATAATCAATTATGCACAAAAGACTGATACTACTGAGAAATATGATGAGAGAGTTATCGTAGTAGGTGAATATAAGCCAGAGTTACCAGATTTGGCAAAACCAGTTCTACAACCTACTTTAGAAGAAGAAAAAATCGATAAACGTCAGTTACAATATAATATTTTCCCTCACCCTATATTTATTACTTATACACCATCTACTCTGCAACCAATCAAATTGGGTAAAGAGCCTATAGATCATATTAATTCTAATTATGCTAAATTTGGTATAGGGAATAAAATGACTGAATGGCACCTATCTATTGCTAATTCTATTAAAACAAAAACTAATTATGGAGTATCGTATGATGGTAATGGCTTCTATGGTAAAATATCTAATTATGGCAATCCTAATCATTGGGAGCATAATATCAATGGATATGTAGAATGGATAAAAAATAGATTTACTCTCACTTTATCAGCAGGATATCAAGCAAAAATTATTCACTATTATGGATTTAAACAGTCTGAATATCCAAATGATACTCTGACTAAAAAAGATTATCTGCAAAGATATAATCTAATGAACTTCAATTTTAATGCCGTTACCAATACTACAAACTCAAATGACATAAAACAAGAATATAATATTACTGGTACATTTATACCTACCTATCGCAAAAATAGTGAATACAGAATAGGTGCATCAGCTAATATTTACCAAAATGTCAAATGGTTGCCTTTAAAAAATATTATTCAAACACCTGAAATTTTTCTGAAGTATAATCATTATTTCGAAGATAATACATTAGAGAAATATAATTTTGGCGTTTTAAACACATTACTTTCATATCAATTGCAAGATAAAATATGGTCACTGAAACTAGGAGCTACTATTGATGTAATTGCAGATTCAGTAGGTAAAGTTAGAGTTTTTCCATATATAGCGGGCAAATTAATCTTTGTACCTGAAATTTTCGAATTACATGCCAGATATGGCAGCTTCACCGATGTATATTCATTAGATTCATTATATCATGTAAATCCCTTTGTACATCAATATATTAAGCCGAATCCAGTAATTTGGCGTCAATATTTCTCTGGATCACTAGTGAGTACTTTATTTGATCATTTACATTTCGAAATTGGTGCTGCCTATGGCCAAACAAATGAATATGCATATTATGTAAATGATGTTGTCTTTAGACCATATACTCGATTTAATGTTATTTATGATACTACTACTGCGCTTATTCCTTTTGCTAATGTCAAATATTATGATGATAAATTAAATATTAATTTTAAAATAAGATACAATTATTTAGAAACCATATCAGAAGATAAACCATGGCATGAGCCAAATATAATTTCTACTTTTGATATTAGATATCTCTTTGCTAATAAATTCCTTGTAGGCACAGATGTATCGTTCATTGGTAAGAGATATGCATGTCAGATAAAGCCAGACTTTACTACTGAAACTATTGAACTATCATCTTTTGTAGATTGGAATGCTCATGTAGAATATTTATTTAGTAAATCTCTATCTTTTTATTTAAATATTTACAATTTATTAAGTAAATCACAATACTACTATTGGCATCTACCAAGTTATAAAATTAATTTCATTGCGGGAGTTACATATAATTTTTAATTAAAAACCATTTCTCATAAATATTTTAAAATGTTAGAAATTATGGTTAATTTTGAATAATTATAATAGAATCATATATGGCAAAAAAACAAGTAAAAGTAGCTCCATCACTATTATCTGCTAATTTTTTAGATTTACGAAAAGAAATTGAACTCATAAATATTAGCCAAGCAGATTATCTCCATATAGATGTAATGGATGGACATTTCGTACC
>JAHDSP010000458.1 GCA_018432645.1 Bacteroidales bacterium
GTAGCTACAAAGTATCTACAGAACTACCTTATGTGGTTTGTAGTGATGAATAAGTACTTGAAAGATGAGGTAGAATCAGACATCGGGCGACTATTGAACTTGTCATCACATGATAGGTGGGCGTGGGAGCGGTATTGGAGCTTGATAAAGTTGAAATATTGATATAATACTTAATTTTAAACAATTGAAATTGTTATTATTTCCTGCCCCTATTTTTTACCTTAAAATAACATCCCTCGTTTTTTCGACCTTTTCCTCTCTTTTTATATTTTTCAAAACTAATTTTTTAAAATTTCAATCTCACATTCCTTCTTACATAGGTCAACTCACTAATCATAATATCCAAACTAAGTCTATCATTTTTTGATTTATTTAAAAAATTTTTTTTATATTTGTAAAAAACATTTAAACATTATGAAAACAATTAAATTTTTGTCAATTTTAGTAATTGCATTTTCCATTATTAGTAATGTAAATGCACAATCTAATCTAGCTGCTTGGCATTTTGATACTTTAGCAGCTGCTCCTAATACTCCTAAATTTATCCAAGCTGATTATGGTCTTCAAGCAAATAATGCATCTATTTATTTAGATGGCACACATGGTTCATCCGATTGGAATTCTACTGCAACCAACCCAGAATTAACTGCTTTTACTGGTAGTACTACAAACGATCAACGTCCTAGCCCTCTTGATGGTCAGGCTTTAGCATTAGCTAATTCAAGTGCTAATAATAAAGGTGTTGTATTTGCTCTATCAACTGAAAATTATGAAAATATCAAAATATCTTATGTTTATCGTGCTACAGGTACTGGATTTAACATTCATAGATGGTACTATAGCATCAATGGTACAGATTTTATTAAAATTGATAGTGTATCTATTAATAGGGATAAAAATTGGCATACAATAAACTTAGATTTTAGCAGTATTGGAGCTATAGATGATCTAAATTCACTTTTTTTAAAATTAGTAGTAGATTCTGCTACCTCTGCAAGTGGTAACAATAGAATAGATAATTTTTATATAACTGGTGAAGAAATTATTACTCCAGACACTATACCTCCTACACTAATATATGCATTCGCTATCAGCGACACACAAGCTAAAATAGCTTTCTCAGAACCAGTAGATGCTACAGCTGAGAATGTAGATAATTATTCAATTACTGTTGGCATTAGCTCAGCAGAAATATTAACTAGTTTAGATTCTGTACTTCTCACATTTACTCAGCCATTAGCACCTAATACTAAATATGAATTATGTGTAAGTGGTATTCAAGATTTAGCTGGTAATGCTATGACATCGACAGAATGCGATAGTATAGAATGGGTAACAACACTACCTCAAGACACTATCCCTCCAGAACCATTAGATGCATGGTTAGAGAGTTTAAGTACAGTAAAA
>JAHDSP010000194.1 GCA_018432645.1 Bacteroidales bacterium
ATTTGTAATAAAATAAAAGTTCATTTGATGATTTGTAAAAATAAGTTTATATTTGTAGACATATTATAAACCTCTATAATGAAAAAAGCCGTATATATAAACGAGTTGTGGCAAATAATAAAACCGATGAATATGCAGAGATTTTTAATAATAATACTATTGAATTCTTTTGCTCTGACTGGATTTTCTCAAACAAAAATCGACTCTAAAATAGATTCAGTTAGTTCTGATTACGAGTTGATTGATTATATTGAGACTCCTCCACAATTCCCTGGTGGAGAAGATTCTTTATGGTGTTTCATCGAAAACAATCTTGATTTTAAAATTCTTAATTACAGTAACCATCAAGGGAAAGTTTTAGTTTTTTTCGAAATTGACACAACTGGAAAAGTGATTAATGTTCAGACAAATCCTGATTATACACAACGATTGGAATCGTTGGTAAATGACAGCTTAATTGAAAATGAGATTAAAAGAGTTATAAAACTTTTGCCTGACTGGAAACCAGGATTACTAATAAATAAACCAATTCGAGTACAATACATCTTGCTGATTAAGATTCCTTACACGGATTATAAATGCAAAACCATTGACAATCCGACCACGACTTATTGGAAAGTGGATAAATACGCACAATTTCAATACAAAGGAGAAAAAGAGACAAAGGAAAGTATTGAGAGATTTATTGGTGAGAATGGAATTTGGCCAAGTCAAGACGATTGTATTGGCACAGTATATGTGAGAGTGTTAATAAATGAACAAGGAGAATTATCGGACTTTGTGATTTTGCGAGGACTTGATGATTGCAGAGGATTTAATGAAGAAGCATTAAGACTTGTTAGATTAATGCCAAACTGGAAACCAGCAGAAATTGGTGGAAAACCTGTCAAATCATATACAGTGATTCCGATTAGTTTTGTAATAAGATGAAAAAATTACTTGCCATATTATCAAACGTTATCGGTAACCGGGGAGAACAGACTAGCGTAATTGGCAGACAAGAAAATAATTAGAAATTGAAAATTATGATTTATATAAGTCTTTTAAAATTAATAAAAATGCGAAATGTTTTTTTTGCATTTTTCTTTTTTGCTATTCCTGTTGCTGTAATTTGTCAAAAAAACAATATAGATAATTATGAAATTGTACAAAAATCACCATGGGGCTATTTGCCAACAAATAGCAAGAATTTACCGATTCTTGTAACAACCAAAGAAAGTAAAAGAAATTTAGCAACACTTAAAAATTCAGTTGCATATCGGAATGCAACAAAGAAGCAAAAAAATTTAATGATTGCACAATCCGGTGCAAAATTTGCTTATTTAGATAGTAATAATAACTTTGTAGTTCCTTTTGGAATATATGATTATGCAGATGTTTTCGGCTTAGGGCGAAAAGCGATAGTTGCAAACAAAGGAAAATACGGAATAATTGATGAATACGGAGAATTAGTTTTACCATTGGAGTATGATTTTATTGAACAACCTTCTAATTCTAATTATGCAAATATTTTTTTAGCAACAAAGCAAAATGAAGTTACAGTATTTGACGAATATTTAAATGTAATTCCGACAAAAGGTATTGTGTCGTATTGGGTGTATGACGGAAATATTTATGTGGTCAACAAAGAAAACAAAATTGGACTTATTGATTTCGATGGAAAACTAACAATTCCTTTCCTTTATGACACATTATACCAGGAACATTCTGTTGGGAGAATTCCCGGATTTATAGCAAAAAAAGATGGTTTTTATGGTTTTGTTTCTGACAAAAATGAAATTATTCAACCATTTAAATACAAATTCATTTACGCAATAAATGATGGGATTGTTGTATATGTTGACTTAAATAACAAGGTCGGAATTTTTTACATTGACGGCAAAATAATGATACCTTTTGAATATGATGCTATTTACAGCACTTGGTATAATTATTATTACCTCGAAAAAGAATTCCCAAACACAAAAAATATATTTATAGTTGAAAAAGACGGTAAAATTGGCACTATTGATGAAAAAAACAATGTGATAATTCCTATTATTTATGATGGTTTATCGGGGTGGGTAGAATATGGACCCGAAGATCATTTTGTGAAAAACAATGACAAATACGGCATAATATCACCTAAAGGAGAAATTATCATACCAATAGAATACGATTATGTAGGACTTCCTCAAAATGGAGTTATTGCCGTTAGAAAAGACGGAAAATATGGCGTGGTGTCTTGGAAAAATAAAGAAATTTTACCTTGTATCTACGATAAACTTATTTTGGACATTCCTTGGTTTGAGTTTGGTGAAGAAAAGCAAACCCCCAAAATAGTTGTTTTACAACAAAACATTTGGAAATATTACGACCTTGAAGGCAACCTTTTAAAATCGAATGTGCCTTTAAAAGAAATAAATGAAAAGTATGATTATATACTTAATTGGGCTGAACCGTCAAACGAAAATTATGATTTATACAGAGATATGAAACTAAAAGGAGGATTAAAAATAAAAAATTGAGAGGAAGATGAATAAGGCGGCAGCCGATAACATCATGTATAAGACATTTGGGATAATGCAAAAAAGCATTGAACTACATAATAGAATAATGATATTATATATTAAATCAGTTCAACGGATTTGAAAAGAAAAATAAAAAATTGCAAATCTTACGGAATTATTGGTTTATAATCTATCATTAATTTATTGCGTTTTTCTTTTGGTACTAAATCATTTATCATATCTATACATTTTTCTAATTCTTTACATTTGCCATCTATCCAATTAATTTTTATAAGTTTATCATTATTTAAAATAGTAATTTCAATAGTAAAACCATAAGGATCTGTAAAAATCTTATGTCTCGGATTATCTATTATTGTATCTTTTGAAAAAAATCTATCTTTAGCTATATAACTTTTTAATTCATAATATTTTTTTGTATTTAATTCTACAAATGGGAAAAATTCTATTGTGTCTTTAGAATTACATATCATCCCTTCTTCAAATAATTTTATTATATGATGATTACATTGATTTACTTCAATTCTTATATGATAGTAATGATCAAAATTTTCTATTAAATCTTTATTAGGTTTTATCTGACTCTTACATGCATTTATAATAAAAAATGTAAAAATCATCATTAATAAAAATTTATTGTATAAAATAATCTTTGTCATAATTCAAATTTTTTAAACTTAAAACTTTGCACATTTATAAATATATTCTAGCATTTCATTTATTTTATCATCATCAGTATCTAAACCATTAATCCAATGAATATCTACTCCTCTGCGTTCCATGCGTCTAAACCATGTCTCTTGCCGTTTAGCAAATTGACAAATGGCAATGTAGAGTTTATTAACCATTTCTTCATTATTCAATTCACCTAATAAATATTTAGTGATGTATTTATATTCTAATCCTAAAGATATTAGTTTTTCAGGATTAGTTCCCTGTGAGAGCAAATTGTTTACTTCTTCTATCATACCATTTTGTAGCCTAGCTATTAATCTATTATAAATCCTATCTCTCAATATTTCTCTTGGAAATCTAATACCAAAAACAATATTTTTTTCTATTTCATATTCTAAATCACTTTCTTTTAAAATATTATTTTGCTCCTGTATGGCTATTTCTATAGCTCTAATGTATCGATGTCTATTATTTTTTTCAATATTTTTTTTAATATTTAGCTGTTTAGATAAATCCTCAAGCTCTGCTATGCTCATGTTTGAAAGTTTATCTCTCAAAAGTTCATTTTGAGAAAAAGTAGAAAATCGGTAATTAAGCAACAAAGCTTCAATATACAATCCAGTACCACCACAAATAATTGGTATTTTATTACTATTAATTATTTGCTCAATTGATTGAATGGCATCCCTTTGAAAATCATACACACTATATGGTTCATCAATTGTTCGTATATCAATGAGGTGATGTGGAATCTCACAATTATCTATTTTATACTCTTGCAAATCTTTGCCAGTACCTATATCTAATCCTTTATATATCTGCCTACTATCTGCACTGATAATCTCGCCACCAATATTCTGGGCTATTCTGACAGCTAATTTAGTTTTACCAGTAGCTGTAGCACCGAGTATCACTACAATGTATGGAATTTTAATCATTTTTATATATATTTATTTTTGGTTCTATAACGTTTATTGTAGGTTAAATATTTTAAAAGCCTATAGTAATTTTGAGATGTAATCTAGTATTAGCTATATCCCAACTATTTTGAGGTTCTTTTGGTACCGCTAATGCTGTCCATATCCATCCTATACGTGCTTTTAGTTGAAAAGCAATGCCAGCACTTTGATAATTTCCCCATTGTGATTGATATCTCTGCACGCTTGCAAATTGATAAAAAAATCTAAAATATGTATTTTCATTACCACTTAGAGCAAGGCCAGACTCTATTTTATATAGTTGCAATGCTGGTATTCTCTCCTCTTCTATTCCTAAAATATCATTGATACCACCTACTAATAAAGCTTGATTTTTCAAAATAGTTTTATTAGAGTATACGCCTCTTTGTAGTATATTGAAATATAATGATATGTTTTTATGTATTGGAATAAATTTGATAGCATCCAAATAAGTTTCAGTAAGTAATTGATTTATTTTATTTTTATTTTCTGAATTATTATTTGTCGCACTATTTCCTAAATTTGTTTGCATTGATATTTTAAAGCCTTTGTGAGGGTTATACATATTATCTAATTTCGAATATTGTCCACCTAAGTTTAGATATGTGTATTTATAATCATTGTAAATGATGCTGTCGGCATGTTCAAATGCTGTTGATTGCCTTTGTCCTGCACCGAAAAATATTTCTTTTTGTTGAGTTTTATCTGTACTATAAAAATTTAGTATTTCTTCAGTATAGCCATAAGTAGTATCTTGTACTCTCATTTTGAATGCACCACTAATGGATAATGGCAATCCTGCTATGTATGGCACTCCAAGATTTATATTTACATTTTGATAATTATTACCCAGATTTACTAGTAAATGCCATCTTTCGCCCCAGCCAATTAGATCCGCAAAATCACCTCTAATGTAACCATTAAATTGCCAATTTTTTAATCCAGAGTTTAATTTAGCAAAACCTAACATCCCTTCTATATTATTTTTTGATTTTATTTTAATATTTAGATGTAATGTAGCAGTGCTATCATTGAGTAATTCTATCATTGGCTGGTCTGATAAATAAATAAAATCAAATAGTAATTTATTAGTTTCTAATGATAATATCTCTCTATTTAAAGGCTCAGACAAATTTATATTTAGCATCCTTAATAGTCTTTTTTCTTTCAATGGTGGTGGAGTATCCCATTTTACAGATATTATGTCTATTTTTTTATTTTTATTTAATGTAGCATTAATAATTACATTTTTTTCATTAATGCTATCTATAGAGAATCTAAGCTCTGCTAATAAATATCCATCTTCCCAATATGGAGCAAGTATTTGATTTATAACTTCATTTTTTTGTCCAGCATTCCATTTTTTTAATTGCTCTTTTGAGATGTTTAATTCTTCATTAGATAATTTTATTTTACCGTCCCAAACAATTGAATAACCTTGTTTTTCTATATTGTTTAGCCATTGCAATGTAGCATTAATCGAAGTATCTAATGTTAGAAATTGTGAAAAAGCAAGTATTGGAATCTGAAAAACAAATGCCAAAAAAATTAATTTAAATCTTCCCATTTTATAGGGTCTATGCCATTAGCTATTAAATATTGATTAGCTTTAGAGAAATGATGACAACCAAAAAAACCTCTATTAGCACTAAATGGAGATGGATGTGCAGCTTTCAGTATTAGATGTTTTGTATTATCTATTAGTTTTTCCTTTTCTTGAGCGTAAGCGCCCCACAGCATAAAAACTAAATGTTCTTTTTTATCAGACAAATTTTTGATTGCTGCATTTGTGAAATTTTCCCATCCAATATTGCGGTGAGATTCTGGAGTATTCTCCCGCACTGTGAGTATAGCATTGAGTAGGAATACTCCTTGTCTAGCCCATCCAGTCAGATCTCCATGATCGGGAGAATCGATATTTAAATCTTCTTTTAATTCTTTGAAAATATTTTGCAAACTTGGTGGCTTTGCGATACCTTTAGGTACTGAAAAGCATAATCCATGAGCTTGTCCATATCCGTGATATGGATCCTGACCTATGATAACTATTTTTACTTTATCAAAAGGAGTCAGATTAAATGCATTAAAAATTAACTGCCCAGGAGGGAAAACTCTATATTTCTTTTTATCTTCTAATAAAAATTTTTTAATTTCTACAAAATATGGTTGTTGAAACTCATCTTTTAACACTTCTAGCCAACTACTTTCTATATGAGGATTTATTTCCATAATTATTAATTTATGCAAATTTAATGAAAAAATATGGTTCTATAACGTTTGTTGTGGGTACATTATTTAGATTAATTATTTTACCACAAAGGGCACCAAGATTTTACACAAAGTTCACAAAGTGCCATTTTTAAGCCTTTTAGTTCTATCTTTTAATAAAATAACATTAAATTTTATCATTCTCTTTAATTTTTTCTCTGTGCTCTTTGTGCCTTCTTTGAGAACTTTGTGGTTAGTATTTAACTGTACAAAAATAAATAAAAATTCATTTTTATAAAATTACTCTTTTTTAATCCTTACCCACTCAAAACGTTATAGAACCAAAAATATCTTCTTTTTTTAAATATTTTTTTTATTAAAATATTTTTCGTACCTTTGCAATCTAAAATTTAAAATTATGTCTAGAGTTTGTCAAATATCAGGAAAAAGGTCTTTAGTAGGTAATAAAGTATCTCACTCTAATCGTAAAACCAAACGTCGTTTTTATCCAAATTTACAAACTAAAAAATTTTATTGGCCAGAGGCAGGACGATGGATTACGCTAAAAGTATCTACTAGTGTGATGCGTGATATTAATAAAAAAGGTATCGATGCTGTTATGAGAGAGTCTATTAAATCTGGTAAATTTAGAGATTAATACTTATCAATATTTTTTAAAATCATTTATTTTTTAGATATAATCCTTTTATATTATCTACTATTCATAGAAGTGTGAGTATTGTATTTGTAGTTTTTTATTAAAAGTTAAAAAATTTTATTATTTTTAGTTTTACACAAATAATCTCATCATTTGAATTTTGAGAAATTAAAGAGTTATTAGATTTATACTTACTTTTTCTATATCTTGAAATACTAATTGCCCGTTGTTTTTAAAAATATTTTTTAAAAATAAAATTAAATAGGTGAAATATTATTCAAATAAAAATCTATTAAATCCCACTCTACTTGATCTTTATTATTATATTTTCTAATCATACCGATGCGTCTAACGAAATAATATTTTTCATAATCAGCAGTATCAACAGGATTTTTCATGTATTTAAAAACTTTAATATTTTTATACCACCTTAATCCTACAGCTAAAGAATCAAGATCTTCTACATAATATAAATTATTGTAATTAAATCCTTTAAATTTATTACTAAAAAACATAGGACCATAGCCATATTTATTTAATACACAAGTTTGATATTTAGGATAAAATTCAGAAGTACCTATAAATAAAAAATTTGCCTTTTTATTAGTAGAATAAACAAATTCAGAAAAATATTCATAATCATAAGAATCATCATCAGAAGCATATTTATTTATTTCGCTTCCTATTATTCTAAGGGTGTCTAAATCTTCGGAAACAGAATCTATGTAAATCCAATAGCTATTAACAGGGAAATAAGTAAAATCTTTTATTTCTTGGTCAAGAGTATATACTGTCCTCTCTTCTTCGCAACTAGACATTATAAATACTCCAAAAATAATAAATAATAAAATAGATATTTTTGTTTTCATAATTTATTTTTTTCAAAATTAAATAAAATTTTTTATAAAATCACAAATTTTTAGAAATAATTGTAAAATTAATTATAAAGTCCAATATTTATAATTATTAATTTTACCTCTCAGCACACCTTTGATATCGACTACAATGCCTTTGCCATCATCACATAACAAATGAGATAGACTTTCTTCATCAAAATTTTCATAATTTTTATGTTTAACAGCTAGAACTACAGCATCATATTTTTTGTCAGGTTTTTCTTTAAGTTTATAACCATATTCTTTGTAGAATTCATCTGCATCAGCCATATAATCTACTACATCCACATTTATGCCATAGCTTTTCATTTCTGATATCATATCTACTACCCGAGTATTACGAATATCTGTAACGTTTTCTTTAAAAGTAACACCTAGAATTAGTACATTAGTTTTTAATAAATTTTTACCAGTAGCAATAAGTAATTTAGCAGTTTGCTCAGCTACATAATATCCCATATCGTCATTTACTTTTCTACCAGAAAGTATCACCTGAGAATGATAGCGATATTCATATGCTTTATGTACTAAATAATATGGATCTACGCCGATACAATGCCCACCTACAAGTCCTGGTTCAAATTTTAGAAAATTCCATTTGGTTCCAGCAGCTTCTAATACATCATAAGTATTGATGTTCATTTTATTAAAAATAATAGACAATTCATTCATTAGAGCTATATTAATATCTCTTTGAGTATTTTCAATGATTTTAGCAGATTCTGCTACTTTAACTGTAGGAGCTCTATGTACACCAGCTTTCACTACCCAGCTATAAATAGTAGCTATTTGATCTAAACTTTCTTGATCGCAGCCAGAGACTACCTTAATAGTATTAGCTAGGGTATGATTAGGATCACCAGGATTTATCCTTTCTGGAGAGTAACCAAATTTAAAATCAATGCATCTTTTAAGACCGCTAATTTTTTCGATTACAGGTATACAATCTTCTTCTGTTGCGCCTGGATAAACTGTAGATTCATAAACTACATAATCACCTTTTTTGATGACTTTGCCAATAGTTTCGCTAGCACTTATCAGCATACTAAGGTCCGGTAAATTGTGCTTATTTACTGGCGTTGGAACTGTAACAATATAAAAGGATGCCTTATGCAAATCCTCATAATTATAAGTAAATTCTATATCACAATTCTCAAACTCTTCTGATGTTAACTCATCACTAGGGTCTATATGATTTTTTAATAATTCTACTCTGTCTGGCTTAATATCATAGCCTATCACATGTATTTGTTTAGCAAAAGCTAAAGCAATAGGCAAGCCTACATAACCCATACCAATAACTCCAATAGAAGTTTTTTTAGATTTTAAATCTTCGGATATCATAATTCTTTAATAATTTGTTTTGCAATAGGATGAAGCTCGCCATGATGAATATTGGGCGTGCTATTGCGAATAGAATGTGCTAATTCTATTGATGCACGAACATCCTCGGGAGTGAAACCTCTACCAGCTAGAATTTCTCTATAGCTCAAGGTATGTAACTCTGTGAAGCCTTCAGAGAATTCAAATTCTTCATTATTTAGTAAAATAGAACGATAAGTCCTTTTACCCTCAATAATAGCTTTTTCTGGTAAATCTGATGAATTAATAGATAGAAACCATCTAACACGAGCTTTTTCTAATTCTAAATAACCTGCAGCTCTATCTTTATTATGAAAATGTACATATGAATTTTCTAATTTGCCAAAAATCCAAAGTAACATATCAAAAAAATGAATACCTATATTAGTAGCTACGCCACCGGATTTAGCATTATCACCTTTCCATGAATAATAATACCAATTACCACGAGAAGTGATGTAGGTGAGATCTATATCTACTTTATGATCATTAGCAGAGCTATCTATTTGTTTTTTTAATTCTTTGATTTTATCATGCAATCGTAGTTGTAGAATAGTATTAATCTTAAAGCCTGTTTCTTTTTCTATTACTTGTAGAGCATCTATATTCCATGGATTGAGGACAAGTGGTTTCTCACAGATAGCATTTGCTTGATTTCTAAGTGCTAATCTGATATGAGCATCATGCAAATAATTAGGAGAGCAAATACTGACGTAATGAATTTTTTTATCTTCTCCTAAACGTCTCAATTTATCTAAATGTCTATCGAAGCGTTCTGATTCTCTGAAATAATCAGCTTCGGGAGAATATGAATCTATTATGCCAATGCTATCATACGGATCTAAAACTGCTACAAGCTTATTGCCAGTATCTTTGATAGCTTTCATATGTCTAGGAGCTATATAACCTGCTGCTCCTATAATAGCAAAATTAAATTTATTCATTTTATTCTAATTACTTTATTATCTTTTAATTGGTATAATTGATGACTTTCGGGACATTCTGCTATATTATTATCATTGAAAAATAATCTATGACCATATTCACTCATCCATCCTATTTGTCTAGCGGGTGTTCCAACAACTAAAGCATAAGGAGGTACATTTTTAGTAACTACAGCTCCAGCTCCGACAAAAGAATATTCACCTAATTCTACTCCACAAACGATAGTAGCATTAGCACCTACAGTAGCTCCCTTACGAAGTATAGTTGCTTGATATTGATCTTTTCTAACAATAGCACTACGAGGATTAATAATATTAGTAAAAACCATACTAGGACCTAGAAATACATCATCTTCGCAAATCACGCCAGTATAAAGAGAAACATTATTTTGTACTTTTACATTATTACCTAGACGTACTCCCGTAGCTACAAATACATTTTGCCCTAGAGAACAGTTCTCACCGATATAAGCACCAGACATAATGTGGCAAAAATGCCAAATTTTAGTTCCTTTTTCTATAGTTGCTCCATCATCAATTACTGCAGTAGGATGTGCATAATATTCAATATTCATAATTATTTATTTATAAATTCTAAAACTGACCTTGTAATATATTCTAATTGTTCTTCATCGAGCTCTGTATGCATAGGTAGAGAAAAAACAACTTTAGATAAATGTTCAGAAATTGGATAATTCTCACCAGCTTTCACATAATGTTGATAAGCTTTTTGCAGATGTATTGGTACTGGATAATAAATCATAGCGGGTATTTGCTTTTCTTTCAGAAAATTTAGCAACTCATTTCTAGGAAAATCAACGGCTTGCAAAGTATATTGATGAAAAACATGAGAAGATTTAGCAAAACGCATAGGTATTTTTAATTTTGGTTCACTAGCAAAAGCTTTATCATAAAAAGCTGCTGCCTTTTGTCTAGCAGCAATATAATTATCTAAATATTGCAATTTCACTTTTAAAATAGCAGCTTGTAAAGTATCTAAACGAGAATTAACACCTATGTAGTCATGATAGTAACGTTTTTTCATACCATGATTGACGATATAACTTAGTTTTTCAGCTAATGCATCAGAATTAGTAAATAAAGCTCCACCATCACCATAACAACCTAAATTTTTAGAAGGGAAAAAAGAAGTGCAGCCAATATCACCGATAGTACCAGATTTTGATATCTTACCATTAGAAAAAAAGAAATCAGCACCAATAGCTTGAGCATTATCTTCTATCACATAAATATTATTTTCTTTAGCTATACTCATTATTTCCTCCATATCAGCACATTGACCAAAAAGATGAACAGGAATGATAGCTTTAGTATTTTTAGTAATTAATTTTTTAATATCATCTACATTAATATTGAAAGTATCTGGATTTACATCAGCAAAAACTGGTTTGAGGCCGAGTAGAGCTACAACCTCTACAGTAGAAATGAAAGTAAATGTAGGAGTGATAACTTCATCACCTGGTTTCAGGTCTAGAGACATTAAAGCTATTTGCAAGGCATCCGTACCATTAGCACATGGTATCACATGCTTTACATTTAAATATTTTTCTAAATCTTGTTTAAAATCATTTACTACTGGACCATTGATAAAAGCAGTAGAATCTATCACTTGCTGTATAGCACTATCTATTTGAGTTTTGATATTTTGATACTGCGTTTGCAGATCAACCATCTTAATAGGTTTCATTAAAGTTTTTTGCAAAAGTAAAAATTTTTAGCGAAAAAATTTATAAATTAAAGATATTTTTTTAGTATTTATCTTTTTATAATTTCTATTTTGTCATCTTTGCCAAATAATAGTACTAATGAGCTATCCCAATATAATGCGTCAACAGATTTAATAGAAGAAAGATTATCTAATATGTGCATATGAGCTGATAAAATGATAAAATTTTCATCTGGCATTTTGATGATTATCGGTGCATATTTTTTAATCCAAGATAATTTATTTTCTTTGGGGATAATAGTACCTTTATATTTGAATTCTTTTACTGTTTTTCCATTATCTTTATCTATCCATGCGACGATAGATTTATTCCACATTATTAATGTATCGCCAATAAAAGTACAATTATTATAGCCGGTTTTTTTCCCAATAATAGAACCTTGTTTGGGGTTTTTCAAATTAAACAATTTGCCATTAGCATCTATTAAATAAAGTGTAGACTGATTTTTAGAAAAATATAAATCTTTCAATGAATTATTAAATTTATATTGAGCTTGTCTTTCACCTTTTCTATTGTATAAAGTTAAAATATTCTTGTCTGCCACGCAAATGAATTCCTTAGAATCCCAAATAGCATAGGCAACCTTTGCATTCATACTAGCTTTAATAGTTTTCCATCCCTCTGGAGTTTCTCCATTACTATTATTATTATGCAAAATTCCATCATCACTAAGATAAAATAATCGTTGCAATCCATCATCATATTTAAAAAGTGCATAACCTAAAATTCTATTTTCTTTTTTCCACTTCAATGTGCCCGCCATGTCATACATAAACATTCCATTATTACTAACTAAAAGTAAATTTTCAGAATTATCATTCATTATTAAAACATCAATAATATCATCATCAGGTAAATCAATTTCTACAAAACTACTATTTATTAAACCCTCAATAAAAAAGCTATTACTTTGAAAATATGTTACATAAAGATTAGTAGGAGAATACACTAGTTTAAAATCTGAACAATTTTTACAAATTTTGTTATATAGATTTAGCACATCTACTTTATGGTCATCATACGATTTAGCATCCCAAATAAATAATCGTTGAGAATTAATATCTGCACTATTCAAAATCCATAAATTGCCAAGTTTTTCTTTATCTAATGCAAAAGGAGAAGCAAAATTCTTTAAAAAAGCTAATTCACTAAGCCTAGATGAGATATATAAAGAAACATTTTTATAAACTTCCTTTTGAATAAATGGAAAAATACTTTTGCTCAAAGACTCTAATAAACTCAAATCATCAAAATAATATAATAATGTATCTTTTAGATAAAAATAAGAAAAATGGTTGCGCTTACCACTATTATAAAAAATATTTTCATTTAATTTCCATAAATTTTTATCCGTAACATCTAAATGATTATTTAGAAAATTTATAACACTTGTAGTATCCCTACATTGCATTATCAAAAGGGGATAATCATTCATAATACTCAGTAAAATATAGTTCCCAATCAAGTTAGAAAATTCACCGTCACTAAACAAATTATTATTAATATTTGATAGATGAGAGCTCAAAGCTTCGGATAATGTTTTATCTTTTGCTTTATAAATTGTAAAAAATTGATCAACCTGTGATGGGATAATAGATGAATTGAAGAAATCTTTAGAAGAATTAAACGTACTTTTTTGCTTAGGAAAACTCTGATAAAAAAACCACAAATCATTTTGCTTATCAATATTGAAATAATAAGTAGTATCATAAATTTCAGAAATAAAATTTATGCTCCATTTACCCCATTTATCATTTAATTTTTCAAATTTTTCTGGATTAATAGCTAGGTGCAATTTAAAATTTGAATTAAATCTGAAATAATTTTCTACATAATCAATAGCTCCTTTACTAGCAGGCAAATAATTTTTATTAGTAGCAAATAAAACAAGTGGAAAATACTGAATATCAAATATTTCATTAATATTATTCAAAAATTGAAACTTATTAATTTTTTTAAACCCTATTTTGTCCAAATATTTAACAAATTTTCTTTTATTAAAATTGACATCAACATTAAAGATCCAATAAACTTTTGGAGAATCAATAACGAAATAAATTTTTTGAAAAATATTTTGCGAATCCAGCATAGAATCGAGAATATCAGGTAAAAAAGTCTCATTTAAAGTACTATCACTCATACAGAATTCATAATTAGAATCATCTATAAGCCATATTTCATCGTAAGAACTATCAATAATATCTGAAACATTATGCTTATAAACCATTAAATTAGGGAATAAATAAATAGCTAATCCTATAAAAACAGCAATAATCAAGGCGAGAATGATATACCGGAATTTATTCATTGGATAAACAAAATTTTAGGCCAAATTAATAAAATAAAGTGAAATAAAAGGTGAAAGAAAAATAATTATTTTTAAATTTATATTGGGTAACTAATTAAAATTTTTTATATATTTGTAAAAAAATATTAAAATTATGAAACAGATAATCGAAGACGTAGAAGAGTATATCTCTATGGGCAAGCAAGAGAATCTCGCATTTTTAGATAATCTATACAATTTATTATTAGAGAAAGAGGCTGATGCAGTTGATTATCAAGAGGTAAAAACTCTGAGTGCTGCTCCTCTGTGTCCTAATTGTGAAAGTAGTAATATCATCAAG
>JAHDSP010000212.1 GCA_018432645.1 Bacteroidales bacterium
AATAAACGCTAAATTGGCCAAGTTTTACCAAAGAAGAAATTAAAATTATTGAAAATGGTTAAAACAATTGACAAAATATTATTGCATATTCATAGCACACGGTTTAAACCGTGTGCTATGAATATTAACGAATAACAAAAACGTTTCACCGATTAAAAAAAGGTTATATCATGCCCCATTCATTCAATAAAATTTTATATTTGTTACAAAATAAAAGTTCAAGTTTTCATAACCAAGTTTGTAAAACTTGACACAAAATACATCAATTTATTTTATTTCTATTTCCATAGTTACTGTAACGGAGCAATTTTTTATTATGTCTGAAGTATTCAATACACCACCCCATGTATAGTCTTCATTAGAATAAATGCCAGTAACCTGAAAAGGTGCAATATGGGCAGATTTTATTTTACCAATTTTTTGATTATTAGATTTAGCAATTTTTTTAGCTCTCTCTATGGCATCTTGAGAAGCTTTTTCTATCAAATCATGCTTTACACTATCGAGTTTAGAATAATAATATTCTGGATTTTGAGAAATGATTTCAATATTTTGTGCTATTAATGTGCTTATTTCACTTACAAGTTTATTTATAGTATCTAGTTTTTTTGTTTCTATATAAAAACTCCTAAATAATCTATATCCTGTAAAATTTTTTTTATATTCATAATCCTCTCCTACTTGAACTTTAACAGTCTCGTATGTTTTATTAATATCTATACCTGATACACGAATTTCATTATCATTTAATCCATTTTGTTTTAAAAAATTTAATACTATATCAGTATTAGCTTGCGTTTTTTCATAAGCTGCTTTTAGATCAGGACTATTTACACTAAACATTAAATCCCATCTAGCGATATCACTATGAATTTCTTTATCTGCCTTACCTTTCACCTCTACAGTACTTATATGTTTTGCTCTACTTTTATATGCATTACCTAGTATACCTGCAGAGATAATTATTGCTAAAGCAAATATTATTGATTTGATGATTTTAGTTTTCATAAATAATTATTTTAAAATTTGACAAAATTAAATAATTTTTTATATAAATATAATAAGATATTTCCAAAAAATTTTTTAATATATTTGTAAAGGTTCTATAACGTTTTTGAGTAGTTAAAGATTAGTTTTTTCATTAATTATCTTATAAAAACTTTAATCTATTACTTAAAGCTCATTATTCCTAAACTTCTAAACTAATCAACTAATCAACCTTAATTTCTTATTTGTCCTTATTTGTGTTCATCTGAGGATTAACTTATTACCTTTTACCTCTTCTCACAGTCTCCTCTTCACCTCGTCACCCAGTCTCTCAGCTTCCCAGTCTCACCGTCTCATTTGTGGATTAATAACAACAATTGGACAATTAAATAATTAACCTAAATAATTTATCCACAATAAACGTTATAGAACTATTTTATTTAATTGCATTTGATCTTTTACCTGATTAATAAAATCAACAGTTTTTTCATTACCTACATAAATCCCAGAGATAGAATTTACATTTTTTAAAATATAATAAAATTCATTCCAACTATCATCATCTATGTCATTATTCGGTATAATAAAAAAATCTATACCTTTAAAATCTTGATGCAAATATTTATTTTCTACATAATTGGACAATAGGAAATATTCATCATCATTATAAAAGAATGAAAAAATTGGGAAATCTACTATTTTATTTTTAATTATTAAACTCAAATATGGCTGCTGAGTTACTCTAGTAACAAGATGATTTTGTAAAATTATAGCAGCTTTGTAATCAGCTATATGCCACTGAATCAGATATATTTTTTTACCATTACCCTTATCAGCTTTTGTAATAAAAATATTTTTCTTTGACATATATTGTAATTAAAAAAACAATAAATTATTTTTAGATAAATCCTAGATCTTCCAGTAAATATTTAATATCAGGTTCCTTACCACGGAAATCAAGATACATTTGCTCTGCATCTTTTTTACCGCCAGGAGCCAAAATAGTTTGTCTAAATTTATTAGCAACATCCTTATTAAAAATATCACCAGTTTCTAAAAAAGCATGATATGCGTCGCAGTCTAGTACTTCACTCCAAAGATAGCAATAATATCCAGCTGAATATCCACCAGAGAAAATATGATTGAAATAAGTGGAACGATAACGCGGCTTTATCTCAGGAATCAGACCAATTTTGTCCATAGACGCTTGCTCAAAAGCTCTTACGTCTAAATCATTAATTTCTGTTAAAATATGATAATCCATATCTAAGTATGCAGCTGCTAAAAATTCAGTTTTTGCAAATCCTTGATTGAAATATTTTGAATTTTTAATTTTTTCAATTAAGCTATCAGGTATTAACTCTCCTGTTTTATAATGTTTAGCATAAAGTTTTAACATTTGTGGCTCAAAAGCCCAATGCTCTAATATCTGAGATGGCAATTCTACAAAATCTCTTGGCACATAACCAGATAACCTTTTATAAGTAACATCAGAAAAGAAACCATGCAAAGCATGACCAAATTCATGGAAAAAAGTTTCTACTTCATCCATAGATAATAAACTAGGATTATCGCCAACAGGTTGAGGGAAATTACATACAATACTCACTAATGGAGTAATGTTTTTATTGTCTTTATAATATTGATCTCTGAAACTAGTAGTCCAAGCTCCACCTTGTTTATTATTTCTAGTATAATAATCTAAATATAAAATAGCAAGGTGAGAACTATCATTATCTATGACTTCATAAACTTCTACATCAGGATTATAAACTGAGATATTATCTAATTTTTTAAAAGTAATGCCATATAATTTATTAGATAAAGTAAAAACAGCATCTCTAACTACATTTAAACTAAAATATGGTTTTAAATTATTTTCATCTAAAGCATATTGTTTATTACGAATTTTTTCTGCATAATACCACCAATCATAATATTGTAATTTAAATGTATCACCTTCATTATAAATAATTTTTTGCATTTCATCACGTTCCATTATAGCTTTTGCAATGCTAGGGCTCCAAATTTGATCGAGTAAATTATAAACATTCATTGGAGTTTTTGCCATTCTATTTTCTAAAACATAATCTGCATATGTTTTATACCCTAATAAATTAGCCTTTTGTAAACGTAAATCTAGAATTTCTTTAATTAAATTTTTATTATCATTTTCGTTATCATTGTCTCCACGCATTAAATACATATCATATAGTTTTTTTCTCAATTCACGATTAGGACAATATTGCAAAAAAGGAATCATTACAGCTTTATCAGTAGTATAAACCCATTTGCCCGGCATATTACGCTCATTAGCAATTTTTTCACCAGTAGCTATGAGACTTTCTGGCATTCCATTTAAATCATCTTTATTATCTATTATCAATAAATTATTATTGTTATCTTTCTGCACATTCATTCCAAAATTAAGTGTCAATACAGATAATCTTTGATTAATATCTTTAAGCTTTTGCTTGTCGGAATCATTTAATAAAGCACCAGCTCTCACAAAATCCCTATAATATAATTCTACAGTTCTTTTTTGTTCATCATTTAATCCTAAATTATTGATTTTTTCATAAAGGAATTTTATCTTCTCAAAAAGTTTATCATTTAATAATATTTCATCATTGTGTTTAGACAATAATGGAAAAACTTCTTGCGCTACTTGCTCTAAAGTATCATTATAGTTGGCTTCAATCAAATTAGAAAGTATAAGAACTATCTCATTAAGCTTTTCGCCAGAGTTATCTAATCTAACAATACAGTTTTCGAAAGTTGGCTCAGTTTTATCCTTAATGATTTTTTCTATCTCTTTTTTGTGCATATTCATCGCCTCCATAATTGCCGACTTAAAATCATCAGCATGAATTCTATCAAATGGTGGCGTACTATATGGAGTATCCCACTCTTCTAACAAAGGATTTTTTGATTTTTCACAACTCATAATACCAAATATTAAAATTATTAATGTAAAAATTGTAAATACTTTTTTCATAATGGTAAAATTTATAATTTGAGAACAAAAATAAATAAAAATATTAATCTCAACCATAATTTTTTTATAAAATCAATAAATGTTGTAAGAAATATATAACGAAACCAATATTTCAAAATTACAATAAATAATAAAAAAGTCTTATACAAAGTAATGAAATTCAAAACTATATAAGCAATTTAATAATAAATAAGATTAAAAAATAAAATGAGTACAAAGTAATTAATAAATATAAAAATTTATAAATTGAAAGAATTTTAACACCTCCATTAACTTCCACACAAATCCAATCATTAGCAAATCATTTCAAATTAATCAGAAGGGAAATATATATCAACCGTAGAATATAGCTATAAATTTTAATTGCAATTGAGGCATTATAGAGGAGAAAGCGGAGGGGTGTTAATAATATTTAAATTTTAAAAAATTTATAGGCTTTTATTTTAAAAATTTATTATCTTTGCAACAAAAATTTAAAATATATGAAAGACATAGTATCAAACCTCAAAGAGCACCTATCACAAGGTAAACAGCTCAATTTAGAATTTCTCAATAATCTCTACAATAAGATGAAACTTCAAGGCAATGATGTTGTAGATTATCAACATCTGAAAGCACAAAGCGTTTCTCCACAATGCCCTCATTGCAAAAGCATCCATATTAAAAAAAATGGCCACCAGCAAGGCCAGCAAATGTATAAATGTAAAAATTGCGGTAAAAACTTCCGTGAGACTACTGGCACCTTCGTCTATTACCTACACAAAAAAGAATTAATGCTGGACTATATTCGCCTTATGCTTGAGGGTAAAACACTACGTCAATGTTCAAAAGAACTGCGTATCTCACTACCTACTAGCTTCGAATGGAGACATCGCATTCTATCTGCTCTCAGAAGCTTC